>JAYPDR010000021.1:0-20945 GCA_038125345.1 Marinoscillum sp.
ATGGAGGTAGATTTGCTACCTCTGATTTGAATGATTTATACAGAAGAGTAATTATTAGAAATAATAGATTAAAGAGATTGCTAGAAATTAGAGCTCCAGAAGTTATTCTTAGAAATGAAAAAAGAATGCTTCAAGAAGCAGTAGATTCCCTTTTTGATAATTCTAGAAGAGTTAATTCTGTTAGATCAGATGGAAATAGATCCCTTAAATCATTAACTGATATGCTTAAAGGTAAACAGGGAAGGTTTAGACAAAATCTGCTTGGTAAAAGAGTTGATTATTCAGGTAGGTCTGTAATTGTTGTTGGGCCAAAATTAAAAATGCATGAATGTGGCTTACCTAAAGACATGGCTGCAGAACTTTTTAAGCCTTTTATAATTAGAAAGTTAATTGAAAGAGGTGTAGTGAAAACTGTAAAATCAGCTAAAAAACTTGTTGATAGAAAAGAGCCAGTAATTTGGGATATTCTTGAAAATGTTTTAGTTGGTCATCCTGTTCTTTTAAACAGAGCCCCAACTCTTCATAGACTCGGTATTCAAGCTTTTCAACCAAAACTTATAGAAGGTAAAGCTATTGAGTTACATCCCCTTTCATGTACTGCTTTTAATGCTGATTTTGATGGTGATCAAATGGCTGTTCACGTCCCATTAGGGCATGAGGCTATTGTTGAAGCATCTCTTTTGATGTTAGGGTCTAACAATATATTAAATCCTGCTAATGGTGCACCAATTACAGTGCCTTCTCAAGATATGGTTTTAGGTTTATATTATGTATCTAAAGGCAGAAAATCAACAAAAGAATTTCCTGTAAAAGGAGAAGGGCTTTTGTTTTCTGATCAGAGAGAAGTAGTAATTGCCTTAAATGAAGAAAAACTTGATAAAAATGCTATAATTAAGTTACGTACAAACACAAGGACATCTGAAGGAACTATTGAGAGAAAAATTATAGAAACTGTTGCTGGTAGAGTGTTATTTAACAATTTAATTCCGGAAGAAGTTGGTTATATTGATGAATTACTTACTAAGAAAAAACTTCAACAAATAATTTCAATTGTATATAAAGTTTGTGGTATTTCTAGAACGGCTAATTTTCTAGATGATATAAAAGAACTTGGGTTTAAAATGGCTTATGAGGGAGGTCTTTCAATGGGACTTGGAGATATTCAAATTCCTGAAGCCAAAGAATCTTTAGTAGATTCAGCCAAAAAAGAAGTGAAGGCTGTTTGGGATAATTATTATATGGGGTTAATAACTGATAATGAGAGATATAATCAGGTTATTGATATTTGGACTAGAGCTAACACTAGATTGACTACTACTCTAATGAATCAATTAGAAGATGATAAGCAAGGATTTAATCCTATTTATATGATGATGGATTCTGGTGCTAGAGGGTCAAGAGAGCAGATTAGACAATTGGGTGGTATGAGAGGACTAATGGCTAAGCCACAAAAAAATCTATCTGGCTCTGTTGGTGAAATTATTGAAAATCCAATTTTATCCAATTTCAAAGAAGGTCTTGATGTTATTGAATATTTTATCTCAACCCATGGTGCAAGAAAAGGCCTTGCTGATACTGCGCTTAAAACTGCAGATGCTGGTTATCTTACTAGGAGATTAGTTGATGTTGCTCAGGATGTTATTATTAACGAAGAGGACTGTGGAACACTTAGAGGAGTTACTGTAAGTGCATTGAAGGACAATGAAGATATTGTAGAGCCTTTATCAGAAAGAATACTTGGAAGAGTTACTGTCCATGATGTATATGATCCAATTTCTAATGAATTAATTATTGAATCAGGTGAAGAAATAAATGAGGTGATTGCAAATAAAATTGATCAAACAAGTATTGATGAAATTGAAATTAGATCCGTATTAACTTGTGAAACTACTAGAGGTGCATGTGCTAAGTGTTATGGAAGAAATTTAGCAAATGGTGAAATGGTAACTACTGGAGAGGCTGTTGGTGTTATAGCTGCCCAATCTATTGGTGAGCCTGGTACTCAATTAACATTAAGAACTTTTCATGTGGGTGGTACTGCCTCTAACATTGCTATTGACGCTAATATCAAAGCAAAATTTGATGGAAAAATAGTTTTTGACGGAATTAGATCGGTTTCTTCAAAAGATAATGAAGGAAATAAAGTTGAGATTGTTATGGCAAGAAGTGGTGAATTAAGACTAGAAAATTCTAAAGGAATTACTTTAATTTCAAATAACGTCCCATATGGATCATATCTCAAAGTTAAAGATGGACAGAAAGTATCCAAAGGTGATATACTTTGTAACTGGGATCCATATAATGCTGTAATTTTATCTGAACTTAAAGGAAAAATTGATTATGAGTCAATTGAAGAAGGGATTACCTTCAAAGAAGAATTTGATGAGCAAACTGGTCATAAAGAAAAAGTGATAATTGAATGTAGAGATAAAACAAAAAATCCTGCAATCATAGTAAAATCAAAAGATGGTGATAAATCATATAATTTGCCAGTTGGATCACACATATCTGTTGAAAAAGGAGCAACTGTAACTCCTGGTTCTATTTTGTCTAAAATCCCAAGGATGATTGGTCAGTCAAGAGATATAACTGGCGGTCTTCCTAGAGTAACTGAGCTTTTTGAAGCAAGAAATCCTTCTAATCCAGCTACAGTTAGTGAGATTAATGGCGTTGTAACTTATGGGGGTATTAAAAGGGGAAATAGAGAAATCATTATCGAATCAAAAGATGGAACTAAGAAAAAGTACTTAGTATCTTTGTCTAAACATATACTTGTTCAAGATAATGATTATGTAAAAGCTGGTTCTCCTTTATCTGATGGGGCAATTACTCCTGCTGATATTTTATCAATAAAAGGACCTACTGAAGTTCAGGATTATTTGGTGAATGAAATTCAGGAGGTTTATAGGCTTCAAGGTGTTAAAATTAATGACAAACACATTGAGGTTATAGTAAGACAAATGATGCAGAAAGTAATTATAGTTGATCCAGGAGATACTAATTTTCTTCAGGATGAAAAAGTTGATAAACTTATTTTCAAAAATACTAATGATGCTATTTTTGAGAAGAAGGTTGTTACTGATGCTGGTGACTCTGAAAAATTCAAGGAAGGTCAGATTATAACTTCTAGAGAACTTAGAGATGAGAATTCTTCACTTAGAAGAAACGATAAAAAAGTAGTAGAAGTAAGAAACGCAGATGCAGCTGTTTCTAGACCTTCTCTACAAGGAATTACAAGAGCATCTTTAGGTACTGAAAGTTTTATTTCTGCTGCTTCATTCCAAGAAACCACAAAAGTACTAAGTGAAGCCTCAATTAGAGGAAAGGTTGATGACCTTAGAGGTCTTAAAGAAAACGTAATTGTTGGTCATTTAATACCTGCTGGAACTGGTTTAAGAGAGTATAATGATTTAATTGTTGGTTCTGAGAAAGAGTACGACGAATTAATGAGAAAATCAGAAGACGTTGTACTTGATGATGCTGTTGTAAATCAAGATATTCTTGAGGAAAATAAACAGGATCTGTAATGAATCAGAAACAAAATCAAATAAACATTGAATTATCTGATGAAATTTCAAAGGGTAAATATGCAAACCTTGCTATGATAGCTCATTCAAGCAGTGAATTTGTTATTGATTTTATTCAGCTAATGCCAGGTGTACCAAAGGCAAAAGTTAATTCCAGAATTATTATTACTCCTGAGCATGCTAAAAAATTTTCAATTGCTTTGAATGATAATATTTCTAAGTACGAAAAGAAATATGAGGTGATCAAAGATTTTAATGAATTGCCAAAATTTCCATTAGAAGTTAATGATCAAGATTCCTAATGATTTTATTTAAAATTATAAAGACTTAAAAAATTTTGTTTAAGACGTATGAATTTCTATTTTTGCGTCGCATTTAATAAATATTATGCCAACAATACAACAACTTGTAAGAAAAGGAAGAAAAAAGTTAAAGACTAAATCTAAGTCTCCAGCTTTAGACTCTTGTCCACAAAAAAGAGGAGTATGTACTAGAGTTTATACTACTACTCCAAAAAAACCAAATTCAGCAATGCGAAAAGTTGCAAGGGTTAGACTTTCTCATGGTAAAGAGGTTAATGCTTATATACCTGGTGAAGGACATAATCTTCAAGAGCATTCAATTGTTTTAATTCGAGGAGGAAGAGTAAAGGATCTTCCAGGTGTAAGATACCATGTGATTCGAGGAACATTAGATACAGGTGGTGTAAATGATAGATCTCAAAGGAGATCAAAATATGGTGCCAAAAGACCAAAAGATAAAAAATAAAAAATGAGAAAATCCAAACCAAAAAAGCGTTACTTTTTGCCTGACCCTATCTTTAAAGATACCCTCGTCACTCAATTTGTTAATAATTTGATGCATGACGGTAAAAAAAGTATTTCTTACTCAATTTTTTATGATTCATTAAAAATAGTTGAAGAGAAAACAAAAGAAAAAGGTTTAGATGTATGGAAAAAAGCTCTAAATAATGTAATGCCTTCTGTAGAGGTCAAAAGTAGAAGGATTGGAGGAGCAAACTTTCAAGTTCCTATTGAAGTTAGACCTGCTAGAAAAATTACTTTGAGTCAGAAATGGTTGATTCAGTATGCAAGAAATAGAAATGAAAAGTCAATGGTTGACAGGCTAGCTAATGAAATTATTGCTGCATCAAAAGGAGAAGGTAGTGCTGTAAAGAAAAAAGATGATACTCACAGAATGGCAGAAGCTAACAAAGCATTCTCTCACTTTAGGTTTTAATTATTAAAATAGATGGCAACAATTAAGGATTTAAATTATCTCAGAAACATAGGTATCATGGCTCATATTGATGCTGGTAAAACAACAACTACTGAAAGAGTATTATATTATACTGGTTTAAGTCATAAAATTGGAGAAGTTCATGATGGAGCAGCAACAATGGATTGGATGGAGCAAGAACAAGAGAGAGGTATAACTATTACATCAGCTGCAACTACTACTTATTGGAAATTTCCAACTCAACAAGGAAAGATTATTGATAATACTAATGATTTTAGAATAAATATTATTGATACTCCAGGTCACGTTGATTTCACAGTTGAGGTTGAAAGATCTCTTAGAGTACTTGATGGTGCTGTTGCATTATTCTGTGCGGTTTCAGGGGTCGAGCCTCAGTCAGAGACCGTATGGAGACAAGCTGATAAATATAAGGTTCCTAGAATTTGTTTTGTTAATAAAATGGACAGAGCAGGAGCTGATTTTTTAAATGTTGTTAAAGAGATTAAGGAAAAATTAAACGCTAAGCCTGTCCCTCTTCAAATACCAATAGGAGCGGAAGATAATTTTAAGGGTGTTGTAGATTTAATTACTAAAGAAGCAATTGTTTGGAATGAAGATGATATGGGTATGACTTATAATGTAATTGATATTCCAGCAGACCTGGTTGATACTGTTGATGAGTGGAGACAAAATCTAGTTGAAAATGTTGCTGAATATGACGATAATTTGTTAGAAAAGTTTTTTGATGATCCTGATTCTATTACTAAAGAAGAAATGATGACAGCAATTAGAAAAGCTGTTATTGACATGTCTTTTTCACCTGTCATGTGTGGTTCAGCTTTTAAAAACAAAGGAGTTCAGGCTCTTTTAGATGCTGTTTGTTCTTACTTACCTTCACCGTTAGACCTACCTCCTGTTAGTGGAATTAATCCTGATAATGATCAAGAAGTATCTAGAAAACCATCGAATGATGAACCTTTTGCAGCTCTTGCATTTAAAATAGCTACTGATCCATTTGTGGGAAGGCTATGCTTTTTTAGAGTATACTCTGGCTCTCTTGATGCTGGTTCTTATGTTTTTAACAATAGGAATGGGAAGAAAGAAAGAATTTCAAGATTGATGCAAATGCATTCAAATAAACAAAACCCAATTGATAAAGTTGTAGCTGGTGACATTTGTGCTGGCGTTGGTTTCAAAGATATAAAAACAGGTGATACTCTTTCTGATGAAAAATCAAAAATTGTTTTAGAGTCTATGTCATTTCCTGAGCCTGTTATTGGTTATGCGATTGAGCCGAAACAGCAAGCAGATGTGGATAAGCTTGGTATGGCTGTTGCTAAATTAGTTGAGGAAGATCCTACATTAAGAGTTAATACTGATGAGGAGACAGGTCAAACAGTTCTTAGAGGAATGGGAGAACTGCATTTAGAAATTATTATAGATAGATTAAAAAGAGAGTTCAAGGTTGAAATTAATCAGGGTGCACCTCAGGTCGCTTATAAGGAGTCAATCCAGTCATCTACTACTCATCAAGAAGTTTATAAAAAGCAATCTGGTGGTAGAGGAAAATTTGCAGACATTGTTTTTGAAATTGGACCAAGAGATGGAGATGTTGAAGGTGATGGGTTACAGTTTGTTAATGAAATTGTTGGAGGTAAAATTCCAAGAGAATTTATACCTGCAGTAGAAAAAGGTTTTAAAAATGCTATGGAAAATGGTCCATTAGCTGGATTCCCTGTTGAATCAATGAAAGTAAGATTGTATGATGGTTCTTTTCATGATGTTGACTCTGATTCTTTATCATTTGAATTAGCTGCTGGAATTGCATTTAAAAAAGCAGCAAAAAAAGCTAGCCCTGTCTTAATGGAACCCATTATGTCTGTTGAGGTTACGACTCCTGATGAATTTACTGGTGGTGTAACTGGTGATTTAAATAAGAGAAGAGGTATCATGAAGGGGATGGATATGAGAGGAAACTCT
This sequence comes from Marinoscillum sp., assembly GCA_038125345.1. Classification (GTDB taxonomy): domain Bacteria; phylum Bacteroidota; class Bacteroidia; order Cytophagales; family MED-G16; genus MED-G16. Next base: position 6,747 of record JAYPDR010000021.1, read on the forward strand.
CAGATAATAAAAGCAGATGTTCCTTTATCAGAATTATTTGGTTATGTAACTGATCTAAGGACTTTAAGTTCAGGAAGAGCATCAGCTTCTCTAACATTTTCACATTATACAGGTGTTCCTAAAAATATTGCTGATGGAATTATTTCTAAAAGTAATGGAGATTTAAATTAATAAAATGGCTCAAAAAATTAGAATTAAACTACGCTCATTTGACTACAATTTAGTTGACAAAAGTTCAGAAAAAATTGTAAAAGCTGTTAAAACTACTGGTGCTATAGTTAGTGGTCCAATACCATTACCTACAAGAAAAGAAATATTTACTGTACTCAGATCTCCACATGTAAATAAAACATCTAGAGAGCAATTTAAATTATGTACTTATAAAAGACTTTTAGATATTTACTCAAATAGTAGTCAGACAGTAGATGCTCTCATGAAACTTGAGTTGCCAAGTGGAGTAGATGTTGAAATTAAGGTATAATTATTAATTGTCCTTTTTCTAGTTTAGTCTTTATTTGAGCTACTAACTAAATCCTAATTTTCACCTTAAAAAATCATATTTTTAATTAAAAATATATTTTTTATTGTTTGATCAGATTAGGTAAATTATTATCTTTGCACACATTTTGTGTAAAGAACTTAAACTTTATTTAAATAAATGTCTGGGATTATTGGAAAAAAATTAGGAATGACAAGTTTGTTTGATGCAAACGGAAAAAGTATTGGATGTACTGTTATTGAAGCTGGACCTTGCTTCGTTACTCAAATTAAAGATAGGGATAAGGATGGGTACAGATCTATACAATTATCTTATGAAGACCTTAAACCTTCCAAAGTTACTAAATCAGTTGAAGGTCATTTTTCTAAATCTAAAGTCTCTCCAAAAAAGAAAATTGTTGAGTTTAGAAATTTTAGAAAAGATTTTAATGATAAAGTTAAGTTAGGTATGGAAATTAATATTAAAGATGTATTCAATGAAAATGACTTTCTAGATGTTACATCTGTATCTAAAGGTAAAGGTTTTCAAGGTGTTGTGAAAAGACATAATTTTGGAGGTGTAGGTCAAAGTACTCATGGTCAGCATAATAGAAACAGAGCTCCAGGATCTATTGGAGCTGGATCAACTCCTTCTAGAGTTTTTAAAGGAATGAGAATGGCTGGAAGAACTGGTGGAGAAAGAATAACTATTCAAAATCTTAAAATTTTAAAAATTAATCATAAGGATAATTTAATCTATGTAGGTGGGTCTGTTCCTGGATCTAAAAACACCTATGTTGTTTTATCAAATTAAACCAATGAAAATAGATATTAATAAAATTTCAGGGAAAGCTAGTGGTAAGCAAATAACTCTATCAGACAAGATTTTTGCTATTGAACCTAATGATCATGCTATCTACTTAGATGTCAAAAGCTATCTTAAAAATCAAAGACAAGGAAACAGTAAGGTCAAAGGAAGAGCTGAAGTAGCTGGTTCTACCAGAAAAATTAAAAAACAAAAAGGTACAGGTACAGCTAGAGCTGGAAGTATTAAATCACCATTATTCAAAGGAGGAGGTCAAATTTTTGGACCAGAACCAAGAGAATATAAAAATAAAATTAATAAAAAAGTAAAAGATTTAGCTAGAAAGTCTGCTTTGTCTCATAAAATTAAAGAAAAGTCTTTATTTGTAGTTGAGAATTTTGATTTAAAGCAACCTAAAACAAAAGAATATGTGTCTATACTCTCAAATTTTTCACTAGAAAATAAAAAATCATTACTATTCACATCTATCAATCAAAAGAATGTTGTTCTATCCTCTAATAATATCAAAAATGCATTGGTAAAGAGTATCGATGAAATTAATACTTATGATATTATAAATGCAGATAGTATTTTGATAGATGAGGATTCAATCAAAAAATTAAATGAAATTTTAAAATAAGATGGCTATTTTGATAAAACCTATTCTAACTGAAAAAGCTACCTCTTCCAATGATAAAGGAATGTTCTCTTTTATTGTAGATAAGAAAGCTAATAAAGTTCAAGTAAAAAAAGCTATTGAAAAAACATATAATGTTAAAGTTATTAGTGTTAATACAATTAACGTTTTGGGAAAATCTGTTTCTAAATTTACTAAAACAGGAATTGTTAGTGGTAGAAAACCGTCTTATAAAAAGGCTATTGTTAAATTAAAAGAAGGAGAGTTTATAGATTTCTATTCTCAAATTTAAATGATATACAATGAGTAAAAAAATTACACCTGTTACCCCTGGACTAAGATTTAGAATAGCTCCATCTTTCGATACTATAACAACTAGTACACCTGAGAAATCTTTATTACTTACTCTTAAAAAATCTGGTGGGAGAAATAGCAGTGGTAAAATGACTGTTAGAAATATAGGAGGTGGTCATAAAAGAAAAATTAGAATAATTGACTTCAAAAGAGTCAAGGATGATATTCCAGCAATTGTTAAATCAGTTGAATATGATCCTAATAGATCTGCTAATATTGCTCTTTTATCTTATGTTGATGGAGTTAAAAGTTATATTATTTCTCCTAATGGTTTAAAAGTAGGTCAAGAAGTTATTTCAGGAGACAATTCTCCAATTGAAATTGGAAATTGCTTAATTCTTAAAAATATACCTTTAGGTACAATTATTCATAATGTTGAGTTATCTCCTAATAAAGGTGCATCATTAGCTAGAAGTGCTGGCTCATATGCCCAGTTAGTTGCAAAAGAAGGAAAATATGGAACTCTTAAACTTCCTTCTGGTGAGATGAGATTAGTATTACTTACATGCAAAGCAACTATTGGATCTGTATCCAATGCAAACCATATGAATGTTAGACTTGGAAAGGCTGGAAGAAATAGATGGTTGGGTAAAAGACCAAGGGTTAGAGCTGTAGCTATGAACCCTGTTGATCATCCAATGGGTGGAGGTGAAGGAAAAGCATCAGGAGGTCACCCTAGATCCAGAAAAGGATTATATGCTAAAGGTTTAAAAACTAGGAAGAAAAATAAATATTCAGATAAACTTATTATTAAAAAAAGAAAATAAAATATGGCTAGATCATTAAAAAAAGGTCCTTATATTGATTTTAGACTTAAAAATAAAGTTGATAATGCTAATGAAACAGGTAATAAAAGTGTTATCAAGACATGGTCTAGAAGATCTATGATTTCTCCAGATTTTGTTGGTCATACATTTGCTGTTCATAATGGTAATAAATTCATTCCAGTATTTGTAACTGAGAATATGGTTGGTCATAAACTTGGTGAATTTTCACCAACAAGAAATTTTAGAGGTCACACAAACAAAAAAAATAAATAATGGAAGCAATAGCAAAATTAAATAACGTTCCTACCTCTCCAAGAAAGATGAGATTAATTGCTGATCTCATAAGAGGAAAAGGTGTTGATTTAGCGCTTAATACTCTAAAGTTTGATTCTAAAATTGGATCAAAAAGAATGGAGAAATTACTTCTATCTGCTATAGCGAATTGGCAAGATAAAAATAAGGATCAAAAGATTGAAGATGCAGATTTATTCATTAAAGAAATTTTTGTAAATGGTGGTAAGATGATTAAAAGATTGAGACCTGCTCCACAAGGAAGAGCTCATAGAATCAGAAAAAGATCTAATCATATCACTTTAGTATTAGATAGCTTAAATAAAAATATTAAAAAAGATGGGACAAAAAATTAACCCTACAGGTTTTAGATTAGGAATTATCAAAGGATGGGAATCCAGCTGGTATGGAGGAAAAAACTTTTCTCAAAAAATACTTGAAGATCACAAAATAAGAAACTATATAGATCTTAGAATTCCTAAAGGAGGTATTTCAAAAGTTGTCATTGAACGAACAATGAAACTTTTGGAAATAACTATACACACTGCAAGACCTGGTATTATTATTGGTAAGGGAGGTGCTGAAGTTGATAAGCTTAAGAATGAACTTAAAAAAATAACTGGAAAAGAAGTCCAAATAAACATATTTGAAATAAAAAGACCAGAGATAGATGCTAAACTAATTGGGGATTCTATTGCTCAACAACTACGTGCAAGAATATCACATAGGAGAGCTATGAAACAAGCTATTGCTTCTGCTATGAGAGTTGGAGCTAAAGGAATAAAAGTTAAAGTTTCTGGAAGAATTGGTGGTGCTGAGATGGCTAGATCTGAGCAATATAAGGAAGGAAACACACCTTTACATACAATTAGGGCTGATATTGATTATGCGATTTGTGAGTCTTTAACAATTTATGGGAAATTAGGAGTTAAGGTATGGGTTTATAAAGGCGAGATTGTTGGTAAAAGGAGTTTATCATTAAATGTAGGAAGTAAAAATACTTTTAAAGATTAAGAAATGTTACAACCAAAAAGAACAAAATTTAGAAAAAAACAAAAGGGTAGAGTTAAAGGTATTGCTCAGAGAGGTCATACAATTAACTTTGGTTCATTTGGAATTAAATCACTTGAAGCGGGTTGGATTACTTCTCGTCAAATAGAAGCAGCTAGGATTGCTGTAACTAGAAAAATGAAACGTGAAGGACAGGTTTGGATAAGAATTTTTCCAGACAAACCTATTACAAAAAAACCAGCTGAAGTAAGGATGGGTAAAGGAAAAGGGGCTCCAGAGTATTGGGTAGCTGTAGTTAAACCTGGTACTATTATGTTTGAAGCTGGTGGTGTAACTTCTGAACTTGCAAAAGAGGCATTAAGACTAGCTTCCCAAAAATTACCTATTAGAACAAAATTTGTTACAAGAAGAGATTACGTAGAATAAAATGAAAAATTCAGAACTAAGAGCACTTTCATTAGAGGAACTTCAAAAAAAGTTACTAGTTGAAAAAAATAACCTAGAAAAACTTATTTTTTCACATGCAGCTACTCCAATTGAAAATCCTATGAGAATTAAGGTTGCCAGGAAGTTTGTTGCTAGAATTAAAACAGAAATTAATAACAAAGCTCAAATAGCTAAATAAAATGGAAAGAAATTTAAGAAAACAAAGAGAAGGTATTGTTACAAGTAATAAGATGAATAAAACTATTACTGTTGAGGTTCTCAGAAAAGTAAAACATCCAATATATGGAAAATTCGTTAAGAAAACATCTAAATTGACTGCTCATGATGAGAATAATCAATGTGACATTGGTGATTTAGTAAGAGTTATGGAGACAAGACCTCTTAGTAAAAGTAAAAGATGGAGACTTATAAAAATAGTTGAAAAAGTAAAATAAAATGATACAACAAGAGACAAGACTTAAGGTTGCTGATAATAGTGGTGCTAAAGAAGTACTTTGCATCAGGGTTTTAGGTGGAACAAAAAAAAGATATGCATCTGTTGGGGACAAGATTGTAGTTTCTGTTAAGAAAGCTATCCCTTCAGGATCAGTCAAAAAAGGTTCAGTATCTAAAGCTGTTGTTGTTAGAACAAAAAAAGAGGTTAGAAGAAAAGACGGTTCATACATAAGATTTGAAGATAATGCCGCTATTTTATTAAATGATAATGATGAAATTAAAGGAACAAGAGTTTTTGGACCTGTTGCTAGAGAACTTAGAGAAAAGAACTTTATGAAAATTGTTTCATTGGCACCTGAAGTGCTATAATTGAAAAAAAAGATGAAAATACATATTAAAAAAGGCGACTCTGTTTTTGTTTTATCTGGTAATGATAAGGGTAAAACTGCTAAAGTTTTAACTGTTTTCCCTTCTAAGTACAAGGCAATTGTTGAAGGATTGAATTTGTCTACAAAACACATTAAACCAACTGCTGAAAATCCTAAGGGAGGTATAGAAAAACAAGAATCTCCTATTCATATTAGTAATTTAATGCTTGTTGATCCATCTAATGGTAAACCAACAAAAATTTATAGAAAAAGAAATAAAGAGGGTAAAATTGAAAGATTCTCTAAAAAAACAAATAAAGTAATAAAATAAGATGGCTTTATCTAGATTAAAAAAAATGTATGTTGATGAAATTATTCCAAATTTAATGGATAAGCTTCAGTATAAGTCTGTTATGCAAGTACCTAAAATTAAAAAGATTTCAATTAATCAAGGGCTAGGTGCTGCCGTTAATGATAAAAAAATTGTTCAATCAGGTGTAGATGAACTAACATTAATAACAGGTCAAAAAGCAGTTGCTACTCAGGCAAAAAAATCTATCTCAAACTTTAAACTGAGAGATGGGATGCCTATAGGAGCTAAAGTTACTTTAAGAGGTGAAAGGATGTATGAGTTTTTAGATAGACTTATTTCTGTTGCACTACCAAGGGTTAGAGATTTTAGAGGTTTAAATAACAAAGGGTTTGATGGTAATGGAAATTATACATTAGGTATAAAAGAACAAATTATTTTCCCAGAGATTAGTATCGATAAAATAAATAAGTTAACAGGTATGAACATAACAATTGTTATTGATTCTAATACTGATGAAGAAAGTTTTGAACTATTAAAGGCTTTTGGTATGCCTTTTATATCAAAAAATTAATTATAGATTATGGCAAAAAATGCAGTAAAAGTTAGAGAACTAAAAAGAAAGAAATTGGTTGATAGATACGCAGCTAAAAGAAAACAACTTAAAGCTAATGGCGACTGGGAGGGTTTAGATAAACTTCCAAGAAACTCATCAGCTGTTAGGTTGCATAATAGATGTAATTTATCAGGAAGGCCAAGAGGTTATATGAGAAAATTTGGTATTTCTAGGCTTGAATTTAGAGAAATGGCTTCTGAAGGTAAGCTTCCTGGGATAACTAAAGCTAGTTGGTAACTTTTATTTATAATGTTTAACTTTGCAAGCTTTTAAAAAAAAAATATGAATACTGATACTATAGCAGACTTTTTAACTAGAATAAGAAACGCTATCAATGCTAACCACAGAATAGTAGAAATACCTGCTTCAAACATTAAAAAAGAGATAACTAAAGTACTTCATGATAAAGGTTTTATCACAAATTATAAATTTGAAGACAACGGCCCTCAAGGTACTATAAAAATTGCATTAAAATATAATCCTAGAACTAATTTATCAGCTATTGAAAAGATAGTTAGGGTTAGTAAGCCAGGTTTAAGAAAATATGTTGGTTTTGAAAATTTACCGAGAGTTATTAATGGTTTAGGGATTGCAATCTTATCTACATCTCAGGGTGTAATAACTGATAAAGAAGCAAGAAAGCTTAAAATTGGTGGTGAAGTTTTATGTTATGTTTATTAATTTTTAATTATGTCTAGAGTAGGTCTTAATCCAATTTCAGTCCCAGAAAATGTCACGGTAGACATAAAAGGCTCAAACGTTATTTTCAAGGGTCCTAAAGGAGAATTACATCAGAAGGTTGATTCTGATTTTAAATTAAAATTAGAGGATGGTGTTCTTACTGTATCAAGACCATCTGATCAGAAAAGACATAAATCTTTACATGGTTTATATAGAGCTCTTCTTTTTAATTGTGTCAATGGTGTATCTGAAGGATATGAATTAAAACTGGAGTTGGTCGGAGTTGGTTATAAGGCATCAAATCAAGGAAATTTATTAAATTTTTCTCTTGGATATTCACATAATATTTATTTTCAAGTTCCTGAAGAAATTAAAGTTTCTACCGAAACTGAGAAAGGAAAAGCTCCTCAGATTACCCTAAACGGTATTGATAAACAATTAATTGGTCAAATTGCTGCCAAAATAAAGTCACTCAGACCAGTTGAGCCATATAAAGGAAAGGGTGTGAGATTTGTTGGTGAGTTTATAAGAAGAAAAGTTGGTAAAACCGCATCTGCTAAATAATTATATGATGAGTATAAATAAAGAAAAAAGAAGGCTTAAAATTAGAAAAAACATTAGATCGAAGATATCTGGAACTAATGAGAAACCTAGGGTTTCAGTATTTAAGAGTAATAAAGGAATTTATTCTCAAATTATTGATGATATGAAAGGAACTACTTTAGTTTCATGTTCATCAGTAGATATTAAAAAATTTGGTAAGAATAATGTTGAGTCTTCTAAAGAGGTTGGCCTAAAATTAGCTGAAAAAGCTGTTAAAAAAGGCATTAAAGAAGTTCTTTTTGACAGAGGAGGTTATTTGTATCATGGTAGAATAAAATCTTTTGCTGAAGGGGCAAGAGAAGGAGGATTAATTTTTTAAAAATATGAATAATATTAAAGCAAGTGATTTAGAATTAAAGGAGAAAGTTGTTTCAATTCAACGTGTTGCTAAAGTAGTAAAGGGTGGTAGAAGATTCAGCTTTTCTGCAATAGTTGTAGTGGGTAATGAAAATGGTGTTGTTGGTTATGGTCTTGGAAAAGCCAATGAAGTAACTAATGCTATTATCAAAGGTACTGATGATGCTAAAAAAAATCTTATAAATGTCCCTGTGTATAAAAACACTATTCCTCATGAAGTTCTTGGTAAATATGGGGGTGGACTTGTTTTAATGAAACCAGCTTCTCAAGGAACCGGAGTTATTGCTGGAGGTGCAATGAGAGCTGTTATGGAAAGTGCTGGGATTAAAGATGTTTTAGCAAAATCTAGGGGTTCGTCAAATCCCCATAACGTTGTAAAAGCAACTTTTAATGGATTAATGAGATTGAAAGATCCTCTTGCCATTGCTAAAAAAAGGGGTGTAAGTTTAAATAAAGTATTCAATGGCTAAAGAAAAAATTATAAAAGTTACTATTACTCAGGTTAAGAGTACTATTTCTCAAACAGAAAGGCAGAAGAAGACTATTTCAGCTCTTGGTTTAGGTAAAATTAATAAGACAGTTGAAAAAACATTAACACCTCAAATTAAAGGTATGATTAATAAGGTTAATCATTTAGTTCAAGTTAAAGAAGTAAAATAATGAAATTACATACACTTAAGCCAGCAGAAGGATCTGTTAAATCAGGAAAAAGAATAGCTAGAGGACAAGGATCTGGTAGAGGAGGAACCTCAACTAAAGGACATAAAGGAGCTCAATCTAGAGCAGGATATTCAAGAAAAGCTGGATTTGAAGGTGGTCAGATGCCGCTTCAAAGACGCGTTCCAAAATTTGGATTTAGATCTCCTAATAGAATTGAAACAAAACCTATAAATTTAGATGTAATTCAAAAAATTTGTGATTCATCAAAAGTTAAAGAAATAAATCCTGATTATTTTATAAATAATGGTTTTGCAAAGAAATCAGATATAATTAAAATTTTAGGTAGAGGAAAGTTAATATCTAAAGTTGATGTGTCATCCCACTATTTCTCTGCTTCTGCTATAAAAGCTATCGAGAAAGCTGGTGGAAAAATTAAGAAGTTAATTAATGAATAAATTATTCGAGACTATTAAGAATATTTTCTCTATTGAAGAGCTTAGAGATAGAATTATCAATACTATTGGATTTTTGATAATTTTTAGACTAGGTTCTTTTGTTGTATTACCTGGAATTGATCCTTCCAAGCTTCAACAAAGTGCAGGAGGTATCTTTGGTTTGTTAGATACATTTTTAGGAGGTGCTTTTAGTAATGCTTCAATTTTCGCACTTGGTATAATGCCATACATATCGGCATCTATTGTTGTACAGTTGTTGGGTGTTGCATTACCTTATTTCCAAAAACTACAGAAAGAGGGTGACAGCGGAAGAAAAAAAATGACTCAAATAACAAGATATCTCACCATTGTTATTTGTATGTTTCAGAGCACTGCATATATATCAGGCACTATTCCTGCTGAAGCTATTTTAGTTCAAAATAAATTTTTATTTACTCTATCAAGTCTTGTTATTTTAACTTCAGGAACTATATTTTGTATGTGGTTAGGTGAAAAAATTACTGATAAAGGTATTGGAAATGGAATATCTATGCTTATTATGATAGGAATAATTTCTCGTTTTCCAGGAAGTATAGTTGCAGAGGCTCTTTCAAGAGGTATGAGTCAAGCTTTATTATTTTTGATTGAAATTGCATTTCTTTTCTTAGTAGTTATGTTCACAATTATGCTCGTACAAGCTATACGTAAAATACCTGTTCAGTACGCTAAGCAAGTAGTAGGTAGTAGTTTATATGGTGGCAAAAGACAATATCTTCCTCTGAAGGTAAATTCTTCAGGTGTCATGCCAATTATTTTTGCTCAAGCTCTCATGTTTTTACCTGCAATTATTGGTCTTCAGTTTGCTGAAAATTCAGATATTTTTCAATATATTGCAACCTCTTTTTCAAACATGCAATCTTGGTTGTATAATTTGACATTTGCAGTATTGATAATTGCATTTACATTTTTTTATACTGCAATTACTGTTAACCCAACTAAGATGGCAGATGATATGAAAAGAAACAATGGATTTATTCCAGGAATTAAACCAGGTCCTGAAACATCTGACTTTATCTCAAATGTCATGGATAGAATAACATTACCTGGATCAATCCTTTTAGCTGTTATTGCAATTTTGCCTGCATTTGCGATGATGTTTGGTATAAATCAGAGCTTTGCTCAGTTTTATGGTGGAACCTCATTACTTATAATGGTTGGGGTAATTTTAGATACTTTACAGCAAATTGAAAGTTATTTACTGATGAGGCATTACGATGGAATGATGAAATCAGGTAAAATTAAAGGAAGAAGCGTTTAATATGGCTAAACAAAAAGCGATTGAGCAAGATGGAGTAGTGACGGAAGCCTTATCAAATGCAATGTTTAGGGTAAAATTAGATAATGGGCATATGGTGACGGCTCATATCTCAGGAAAGATGAGAATGTTTTATATAAGACTTCTACCTGGAGATAAAGTAAAGTTAGAGATGTCACCTTATGATTTAACAAAAGCTAGAATAACATTTAGATATAAGTAATATGAAAGTTAGAGCATCAGTTAAAAAAAGAAGTAGTGACTGTAAGGTCATTAGAAGGAAAGGAAAAGTTTATGTTATAAATAAAAAAAATCCTCGATTTAAACAGAGGCAAGGATAAATTATGAGAATTGCAGGTATAGATATTCCAGATAATAAAAGAGGAGAGATAGCCCTAACATACATATATGGTTTAGGTAAAAATTCTGCTCAAAAAATTCTAAGAGATGCTGGTGTCAGCTTTGACAAAAAAGTATCAGATTGGACAGAAGATGAATCTAATAAAATTAGAAATATTATTTCTAGTGAGTTTAAAATTGAAGGTGATCTCAAATCAGAGGTTAGATTAAATATAAAAAGACTCCTTGATATTGGTTGCTATAGAGGTCTTAGACATAGAAAAGGACTTCCTGTTCGTGGACAAAAAACAAAAAATAACTCTAGAACTAGAAAAGGAAAAAGAAAAACAGTTGCAAATAAAAAGAAAGCAGTTAAATAATGAATAAGAAAAAAGATAAATCAAAAAAAAGAGTAGTTGTTGTAAATAAAAACGGACAAGCTCATATAAAATGTTCATTCAACAACATTATAATTTCTATCACAAATGAAACTGGTCAGGTCATTTCCTGGTCTTCTGCTGGTAAGATGGGATTTCGTGGCTCAAAGAAAAATACTCCTTTTGCTGCTCAGATAGCTACTGAAGATGCTGTCAAATCTGCTTTTGAGCTTGGTTTAAGGAAAGTAGATATTTTTATTAAGGGTCCTGGAGCTGGAAGAGATTCAGCAATCAGAGCTATTCAAAATGCTGGTTTAGATGTAGTTTCCATTACTGATGTTACACCTCTTCCACATAATGGATGTAGGCCCCCTAAAAGAAGAAGAGTTTAAATTATTTTAAAATGGCAAGATATACAGGTCCAAAATCAAAGATTTCAAGAAAATATGGCGAACCAATTTTTGGTGATACTAAGGCTTTAGAAAAAAAACCTCATCCTCCTGGACAACACGGTAGAGGAAGAAAAAGAAAGAAATCAGAATATGCTATTCAGTTAGCTGAGAAACAAAAAGCTAAGTATCTATATGGTATATTAGAAAGACAGTTTAGGAATATGTTTAATAAAGCATCAAGGAAAGAAGGTGTAACTGGACAAAATTTACTTCAGTTACTTGAAGCTAGACTAGATAATGTTGTTTATAGATTAGGAATTGCTCCTACTAGAAGAGCTGCTAGACAACTAGTTACTCATAATCATATTACAGTAAATGGAAATCTTGTTAATATTCCTTCATATACTTTAAAAGAAGGTGATGTAATAGCTGTAAGAGAGAAATCTAAATCTTTGACTGCTATTGCATCTAGTATTTTAAATAAAAATTCAAATAAATATAAATGGCTAGAATGGGATGATAAATCTTTATTAGGTAAGCTTGTTACTTACCCTGATAGAGAATCAATTCCAGAGAATATTAATGAGCAATTAATTGTTGAATTATATTCTAAATAAAATATTGTATAAATAAATTTTAAAATTATGTCACTACTTTCATTTCAATTACCTGATAAGATAGTAATGGAAAAAGCCGATGATTTTCATGGTATTTTCACATTTTCTCCATTACAACCAGGCTACGGTTTAACTATTGGTAATGCAGTAAGAAGAGTATTACTCTCTTCATTAGAAGGATATGCTGTCACTGGAATTAAAATTCCTGGTGTACAACATGAGTTTTCTACAATTGATGGTATTGTTGAAGATGTATCTGAAATAATATTAAATCTTAAAACTTTAAGATTTAAGCCATTAAATGATAGTCCAGAAAAAAATATTGTAGTTTCTATTGATAAAAAAGGAACTATAACTGGAAAAGATATAGCTAAAGTAACTAGCTCTTATGAAGTTTTAAATCCTGAGCAAGAAATTTGTACTATTAGTAAAAGCACTAAATTTTCTCTTAATTTAAAAATAGAGAAAGGAAGAGGATACGTTTCTTCTGAAGAAAATAATTCATCTTCTGATGTTGATTTCATTTCTATTGACTCTGTTTTTACTCCTATTATTAATGTTAAATATACTATTGAAAATACTAGAGTTGAACAAAAAACTGATTTTGAAAAATTAATTTTAGAAATACAAACTGATGGCTCAATACATCCTGAAGATGCTTTAAAGGGGGCTGCACAATTATTAATTAAGCACTTCTATTTATTTTCAGATAAGGATATGGAATTTGATGAAGATAATTCTGATGAAATAGAGGTTGTTGATGAGGAATTGCTTCACATGAGAAAACTTCTAAAAACATCTTTAAATGATTTAGATTTATCAGTAAGAGCTTATAATTGTTTGAAAGCTGCTGATATTAAAACTCTTGGTGATTTAGTTAGTATAGAAATTTCTGATATGATGAAATTTAGAAACTTTGGTAAAAAATCATTGACTGAACTTGAAGAGCTTGTGGATAATAAAGGTCTTAATTTTGGAATGGACCTTTCAAAATATAATTTAGATTAATTTATTTCAATGAGACACGGTAAAAAAGTAAATCATTTAAGTAGAAAAGCACCTCATAGGAAAGCTATGCTTTCTAATATGGCTTCTTCTCTTATTATTCATAAGAAAATTGAGACTACTTTAGCTAAAGCAAAAGCTCTTAGAAAGTATATAGAACCAATTTTAACTAAGTCTAAAAATGATACTACTCACTCAAGAAGAACGGTATTTTCTTTACTTAATAATAAAGAGTCTGTATCTGAGTTGTTCAACAACGTTTCTCAAAAGATAGCATCTAGACAAGGGGGATATACTAGAATAATCAAAACAGGTTTTAGATTAGGAGATAATTCTGAAATGTGTATTATGGAACTAGTTGATTATAATTCTTTATTATTAGTAAGTGAAGAAAAAGAGGGTGGGGTTAAAACTAGGAGAAGTAGAAGAAAAAAAACTTCAGCCAGTGTAAATGATGAAAATTCTAAATCTGAAACTCCTAAAAGAAAAATTAAAAAAGACGATGATAAAAAGTCAAAATAGTTCTTTTTGAAAAGTTTTAATTTAAAGGGATTAAATTTATTTAATCCCTTTTTTATTTTTTATTTTTGAAAAAATGGCAATAAATTCTAGAAAACCTGCTATTCTATTATTAGAAGATGGAACTATATTTGAAGGAATCTCTCTTGGTAAAATTGGAGTTGCTACTGGTGAGATTTGTTATAATACAGGAATGACAGGGTATCAAGAAATTTACACAGATCCTTCTTATTTTGGTCAGATTATTATTAACACCTCTTCACATATAGGTAATTATGGTGCTATTGATGAAGAGCAAGAAAGCTTATTTCCTCAAATAAATGGAGTAGTAATTAATGAGTATTCTGAAGTTTATAGTAGATCTAATTCTAATGAAAGTTTG
>JAYPDR010000022.1:0-723 GCA_038125345.1 Marinoscillum sp.
ATTATATGCTACTTACGCTAAAGATAATGCTCTTTTCATTGAGAGGGGGCCCTACAATGCTCCTGGAAGAACAAGAGCATTTTTAGTTGATGCATCAGACTTAACTAAAAAAACTTGGTTAGCTGGAAGTGTAGGTGGAGGAGTTTGGAAGACTTCAGATGGTGGAAAAAATTGGGTAAATATATCTTCAGATATGGATAATATTGCTATTTCATGGCTTGGTCAATCACCTTCAAACCCTGACGTTATTTATGCTGGAACTGGTGAAAATTGGATAGGAACTATTGGGGATATCACAGGTGCAGGAATTTTTAAATCTACTAATGGAGGGGAAAATTGGTCAAATGTATCAATAAGAGATATAGATGGTTATGTTGACTCTATGTTTTCTAATATTAGTAGATTATTAGTTGACCCGAATAATTCAAACATTGTAATTATTAGTACTGTTGGGGGAGGTGGAAGTTTTATTTTTAAAACATTAGATGGTGGAACAAGTTGGTCAAAAGTACATCAATCTTCATCTAGAATTCAGCAAATAATATCTGCTCCATCTGATTTTAATATTCAATATGCTGCTGTAAGAGGACAAGGTGTATTAAAATCACTAGATGCTGGAACCTCTTGGTATAACCCGGGTGGAATTGGCATTGGAGGTACTGTATCTTTAGATGATCCTGATGGGATTTTTTCATCAGGGGGTGGTACTTTTGGTAGACTTGA
>JAYPDR010000022.1:733-10213 GCA_038125345.1 Marinoscillum sp.
ATATCAAAATTCTAATACTGTTTATGCTGGAATTGATGGAGATGTAGATTCTTATCTTAGAGTATCTTATGATGGAGGCACTACTTGGAATTTACTTAAAAATGAAGATAATAGTGCAGATGATTGGCTTGTACCTCAAGGATGGTTTGATAATACTATTACTGTAAATCCTTTTAATGACAGTATAGTTTACTATGGAGGAAGAGATGCCTCAAAAGCTATAGTTTTACCTGATGCAGGAGCCAGTTTTAATGGATCAACTATTGTAGTATCACTTAATAATTTAAATTCACATATGAATTTGTTAAATATTTGGGGTGGTTCAGCGGTTGGTAGTGGTACAGAATGGCAAGATAATTCTGACGATCCTGATGAAGTAAATATAGAAATAAGATTTGGACCTGGTAAAAAACAAAAAGCATATAGATTTTCAGTTCCAGAAGGATCTGGCCCAGGTGTTGCTCATAGTAGTTATTCTTATCAAGGATTTGTTGAGGTTCCATTTGAAGTTTGGAATATAAGTTCAACTCCTGAACAACAAATCACAGTCTCATTTAGAGATAATAATAATGATGGTGAATTTAATCTAGTTAATGATTACACAGAAAGTAGAGAGTACATATTTCCACAAATTATCCCTTATGATGCTGATATGAATCAAAGTGAAATTATTGGTGATGGAACTCCGGGAAATTCTTTATCACTTTATGGACAACTTCACAAAACACTTTATTTGTTATGGCCTTATTTACCTGAAGGAGTTACATGGGATTCTGAAAATATACCTGAATCGTCAATTAAGATTGAGTTCATTGATGCAAGCTATAAGTCATTAAAGAAATCTGTTGAGTTTCTTACCGATCAATATGATAATGGAGGTATTAATTCTACAAATCAAAATGTTCATGTTGACCATCACAATTTAGGAACTATTATTGATTCCGAGGTAGATAGCACTTTTATTTTGTATTTGACTACTGACGGGGGTATTTACTACACTATCTCTGATAAAGATCCTGGTGTTATGGATGATCATTTTCATAGAGCTGGTGTAATTTCAGATGAAATGTTTGGTCCAGCTGGTGGCTATAATACTACCCAGTTTTATGGGGCAGATAAAATAGTAGGTTTTGATCAATTTATTGGTGGAGCTCAGGATAACGGAACCTTTGTAAGTCCAAGAGAAGAATCTGCTAGTCTCTTAACAAACTATTATCACCCCATTGGAGGAGATGGTTTTGAAGTAGTTGCTCATTTTTCTGACCCTGACAAAATGTTTGGTGGATATCAAGGAAATGGATTCTTTTATACTCATGATGCTGGGGAGAGTTGGTCATTTGTAGGAAATATGCTTTCAGGATCAGGGCCATTTATAAATAGAGTCTCAACATCATATCAAGATCCAGATCTTTTAGTTACTCTATCTAATGTAGGTATTGACAAGTCTTCAGATTTTGGAATTTCTTGGGAGCATACTCCTATAAGCGGCACATGGTCTAATAGTTTTTGGTCTGGAGCAGATGTTGAAGTCTCATTAGCAAACCCTAGATTTATTTGGGCAGGTGGAGAAATGTCTAGTAATGCTGATATTTTTCTATCTAGAGATTGGGGTAAATCTTTTGATCCTGTCAATAAATATGAAGGCATGGGTCTTATATCAGGAATATATTCGCATCCGACAGAAGATTCTACTGTTTATTTACTTTTTGGAATTTCTGGAAAATCTAAAATTATAGAGACTAAGAATTTAGGCCAAACTTGGTCAGATATTTCTGGATTTAGCGAAAGTAGTAATGGTAAATCTTTAAATGGATTCCCAGATGTTGCTGTTTTTAGTTTATTAGTTATGCCTCATGACTCTAACATTATATGGGCTGGTACTGAGATTGGTTTATTTGAAACAACTAATAGAGGTACTTCATGGCATAAAGTAGAGGGAACCCTGCCAAATGTTACTATATGGGACATGAAAATTAAAGATCAAGGTCAAGTGGTGTTTGCCACTCATGGTAGGGGAATTTGGACTGCAACTCTTGAGGATTTAAAGAATTTTATTCCAAATCCCATCACACTTCCACCAGTAATACTTGAAGCATATCAGACAGATAATAATGAAAATTATGAGATTTTAACTACTATAAATTTAAGATCAGAATATGATTCAATAGAGATTTATGCAAATGATGAATTAAAAGAAACGTTATCTGAAACTATTGTTCAAGAGTCTCAAATATCATTTTATGTTGAAGGTGTAGGAGATTATAAATTACAAGTCATTTCATATGTAAATGGATTAAACTATCCATCTAATATTTTTGATATCAGTATTAATCCAATTCTTGATGCTCGATCGGAATTTGGAACTACCTTTAGTGATTTATTAGGAGACGAGTTTTATCTAGATAGATTTAGAATTGGAACTCAGGGTGGATTTGAGGGGAGGCAATTACATACCGAGCACCCATATGAATCAGGAGTTGACGGTGGATATACTGATGGATATAGTCTTCATGCAATGCTAAATATTCCAATTATTGTATCTGATTTTTCTCCATCAATTAAATTTAATGAAATTGTAATAGTTGAGCCTGGTGAGCCAGGGTCTTCATTTGGAAGTTTATATTTCTGGGATTATGTGATTGTAGAAGCATCCAAGGATGGGATTTCATGGAAAGCTTTACTAGATGGATATGATTCGGATTCTGATCCAGCCTGGAGAGCAGCATACAATTCAAATTCATTTGGAAGTCCCGATCTAATTAGATCTAGAGAAATTAATTTTCAACCTCACTTTGTTATTGGAGATACTGTGAAAGTTAGATTTAGATTATTTTCAGATGATCTTACTACTGCATGGGGGTGGATGATTGATGATTTATATATTCAAAAAGATTCTCCAATAATTCAAGGAGCTGAAATTTCTAAAGTAAATGATAATATTTTAATTTATCCAAATCCAACAAAAGGAGATTTTATTATTGAATTTGATAATACTTGGATAGGTGAAATTCAGCTTGAGATTTCAGATTTACTTGGAAGATCAATTAGCAATACGTCTCTTGGTAACTCTTCAGGATCATCTTCTCATAATATTGATTTTAATTCAGAGAATGATGGGATTTATTTATTAAAAATGACACAAGGGGAAAAAAGAGTAGTATATAGACTAATTAAGGAATAATTTATTTTCTTATTTTCATTCTTTTGTGACTTACTCTTCTAAATTTAATATTAATCATTTCTACTCCCAGAGTAAAGAATAAAGAGAAGTAAATAAATTCTTTTGGAATATTTATATGAGCAGATTCTAATACTAGGGTAAATCCAATGAGAATTAAAAAAGAAAGAGCTAATATTTCAAGGGATGGATATCTGTCAATTATTTCACTTATTGAAGAAGAGTAAATAATCATAAATAAAATTGAAATGATTACAGCTATAATCATTACCAATAATACTTCAGTTAGTCCGATTGCTGTTAAAATAGAGTCAACTGAAAAAACAAAATCAACAATTAAAATTTGCCATATTACTGAATTAAAAGACACTCTTCTAGTAGATTCAATTTTTTCATCAAAGTTCCCATTAATTTTATGCGATATTTCTAGAACACTTTTGAATATTAAGAAAATTCCACCTAAAAATAAAATTAAATCTTTAATACTAAATCCATAAAAAAAAGGATTAGATAAACCAATCAATGATGTTAAAAATAGTAACATTACAATCCTTAAAATCAGTGCGAGTAGAAGTCCTAATACTCTTGCTTTACTTCTACTTTCTTTCTCAACTTTATTTGTAACTATTGATATAAAAATTATATTATCAATACCTAGAACAATTTCAATAAGTGTAAGCGTTAATAGAGCAATTAAGGTTTCTAGGTTTAAAACAAATTCCATTTTATTATCTAGCTATTTATAAAAATTTAAAAGCAATTTTGTTTAATTTGGCATCTAATTACATGCGAAAATAATTATTTATATGAATAATATTATTGAAGTTAAAGATATTTCAAGGCATTATAATGTTGGTAAACAGATAGTAAAAGCATTGGATTCTATTTCTGTCAATATTAAGAAAAATGAATATGTTTCCTTTATGGGTGCTTCAGGTTCTGGAAAATCTACTCTTATGAACATTATAGGTTGTTTAGACTCTCCAACTGGTGGTATTTATAAATTAAATAATAAAAATGTCAGTAATATGAGTGAAAATGAGTTAGCTGACATTAGAAATAAAGAAATTGGATTTGTTTTTCAAACATTTAACCTTTTACCAAGAGCATCTGCATTAGATAATGTTTCTTTACCACTAGTTTATGCTGGTTACTCTTCAAGTGAAAGGAAAGAAATGGCTATGAAGGCTTTGGAAGATGTTGATTTAATTGATAGAGCTTCCCATAAACCAAATGAGTTATCTGGTGGACAAAGACAGAGAGTTGCTATAGCTAGAGCTTTGGTAAATAATCCTAGTATTATTTTAGCTGATGAGCCTACTGGGAACTTGGATAGTAAAACATCTTACAGTATAATGGATCTTTTTTCTCTACTTCATGAAAAGGGAAATACAATTATTATGGTTACTCATGAAGAAGATATTGCAGATTACTCTAAGAGAATTGTAAGGTTGAAGGATGGTTTAATTTCTTCTGATATAAAAAAATAATTTATTAAGTATGAATATTGTAATAAATGAGATTGTAAAGTCTAATTTTTCAAATGTTGACTTTAATAATATTGGATTTTGCAGGTATTATACTGATCACATGTTCATTAGTGAGTACGAAGAAAATATTTGGAAAAACTTTAGAATTCAACCTTTTGAAAATTTACAATTATCTCCTGCTTGTACAACTCTTCATTACGGTCAAACAATTTTCGAAGGTTTAAAGGCCTATAAAAATGAGAAAGATGAGATTTTAATTTTTAGGCCAGAAAAAAACGCAAAAAGATTTAATAAAAGTGCTGAAAGAATGTGTATGCCCACATTTCCTGAAGAATATTTTATGAAAGCTATTAGAGAATTAGTAAAATTAGATCAAAAATGGATTCCAAAAGGAAAAAATAATTCTTTATACATAAGGCCCATTATGTTTGCTACTGATCCTTATATTGGAATTAAACCAGCTGAAAAATATGTCTTTATTGTTTTCTGTGGTTTAGCAGGAGAATATTATTCAGAGCCTGTTAATGTAAAAATTGAAAGAAAGTTTACTAGAGCAATTTCTGGAGGTGTTGGTTTTGCTAAAACAGCTGCAAATTATGCTGCTGCGCTATATCCTGCTGTAAAAGCTCAGAATGAAGGGTACCATCAATTAATTTGGACTGATGGAAAAGACCATGATTATATTGAGGAGGCAGGGACTATGAATCTTTTTTTTAGGTTTAATAATAAACTAGTCACTCCTCCACTTGGTGATACTGTTCTTGATGGAGTAACCAGAGATAGTATAATTTCTATTTGTAATGAATTAAAAATTGATATTGAAATTAGAAAAATTTCGGTCAATGAAATAATTGAATCTATAAATAATAATACTTTGATCGAAGCTTTTGGAGCTGGTACTGCTGCGACAATTGCTCCAATTAAAATGATAGGGTATGATTCTATTAATTATAATCTGCCTCCAATTTCTGACAAACATTACTCTAATGTATTATTAAACTATCTATCCGAACTAAAATTTGGAAAAATTGAAGATAAGAATAATTGGATTGTAAAGTTATAAGATGAATTCAGATCAAGTTGAAAACTTAAAAAAGCGTGCCTCTGCTCTAAGAGGCTATCTTTGACTATGATAATAGAAAAGAGAAAATAATTTTTTTAGAAAAAAAATCACTTGACCCTAATTTTTGGAACAATAGAGAAGATGCAGAAAAAATACTTAAAGAAATTTCTTCTAATAAAATATGGGTAGATGAATATGATAATCTTATGGTGTCTATTTCAGACTTTGAAACATTATTTGATTTTTATAAGAATGGTGAAGCGGGTGAACAAGAGATAGTTAAAGAATTTAATAAATCTAATGATATCTTAGAAAAACTTGAATTTAAGAAAATGCTTTCAAGTAAGGAAGATCAAATGAACGCTATCCTAGAAATAAATCCTGGTGCTGGTGGGACTGAAAGTCAAGATTGGGCTAATATTTTAATGAGAATGTATATAATGTGGGCTGAATCTCAAGGATTTAATGTTAAAAAAGTTAATGTTCATCCAGGAGAGACAGCAGGAATAAAATCTGCGATTTTAGGTATCGAAGGTGCATTTGCTTTTGGAAATCTTAAGTCAGAAATAGGTGTTCACAGATTGGTTAGAATTTCTCCCTTTGATTCGGGAGCAAGAAGACATACTTCATTTGCATCTGTTTTTGCATATCCAGAAGTAGATGAGACTATAGAAATAAATATAAATCCTTCTGATATAATATGGGAAACATTTCGATCAAGTGGGGCAGGTGGCCAAAGTGTAAATAAAATAGAATCTGCAGTTAGATTAAGACATGATCCCTCAGGATTAGTTATAGAATGTCAACAGGAAAGGAGTCAATTATTAAATAAAGAAAAAGCTTTAAATATGTTGAAATCTAAATTATATCAAATTGAAATAGACAAAATGAATAAAGAAAAAGATGAGAGAGATAGTGCTAAATTGAAAATTGATTTTGGCTCACAAATAAGAAATTATGTGCTTCATCCATATAAGATGATAAAAGACGTTAGAACTGGAGTTGAGAGAGGAGATGTTTCAAATGTTTTAGATGGAGATATCAACGAATTTATTAAAGCTTTTTTATTACAAAAGGAAAATGAAAAATAAATATGGCTAGAATAATTGTTTTAGGTTCTGGATTAGTTGGTAGCGTAATTGCTAAAGATTTATCTTATAATCATGAAGTCACTTCTGTTGATATATCTGAAAAAAATCTAAATATTCTCCCAAAGAATATTAAAAAAATTAAAAGTGATATCTCAAAAAAAAATGTCTTAGAAAAATTAATTCAAAATTTCGATATAGTAGTTGGAGCCTTACCTGGATTTTTAGGATTTAAAATAATGAAAAGAGTAATAAATTCAGGTAAAAATATAGTTGATATTTCTTTCTTCCCAGAGGACCCATTTTTATTAGATGATTTAGCAAAAAAAAATAAAGTTGTAGCAATAATGGACTGTGGAGTTGCTCCTGGTATGGGGAATATAATATTTAGTCATCATGATAAAATAATGGAAGTTGAAAGTTATGAGTGTTTGGTAGGTGGATTACCAAAAAAAAGAGTATGGCCATTTGAATATCAGGCAGTTTTTTCGCCAATAGATGTAATTGAGGAATATACTAGACCTGCAAGATATGTTCAAAATAACAAAATAGTTGTGAAAGAAGCTCTTTCTGATACTGAATTAATTAATTTTGACTCAATTGGAACATTAGAAAGTTGGAACTCGGATGGTTTAAGAACTCTTATTAGAACTATGAGTCATGTCCCAAATATGATTGAAAAAACTTTACGATATCCTGGTTGCGTTGAATATATTAAGGTCTTAAAAGAATCAGGATTTTTCTCTTATGAGGAAGTTGATATAGATGGAAAAAAAATCAGACCAATTGATTTAACGTCAAAATTATTATTTCCAAAATGGAAAATGAAAGATGGAGATGAAGATTATACTCTGATGAGAATTAAGATACAGGGTAAAGAAAAAAATAAAAATAAAATATATGAATATAATCTCTTTGATTCATATAGTAATGGTGATTCCTCAATGGCTAGAACAACTGGATTTACTTGTACAGCCATTGTAAATCTAGTTTTAGAAAACAAATTCAATAAATTAGGAGTATCTCCTCCAGAATATTTAGGTAATCATTTTATTTATATTAATAATTACTTAAGAGATAGAGGAGTTATTTATTCAACTAAATAGGATATTATCTATTATAAATGTTATATTAAGTGTTCATCTTTGTTTTTTACTAAAAATATTAATGAAATATGGATAATATTAAATCTCCATCTGTAATACAGTCATTTCTTCCAATAATATTTTTAGTTACTTTATTGTCTATAACGGTTTCAATTTTTGGAGATGATTCTTTATCTGGAAGTATACAAATTGTTCTTATTTTATCATCGGCTTTTGCTTCAATAATTGCTTTTAATTTAGGGTTTACTTGGAATCAAATACAAAAAGGAATATTAAAAAGTATCAATTCATCTATGTCTTCTATACTAATTTTATTTCTTGTTGGATCTCTCGCTGGGACATGGCTTTTAAGTGGGATTGTTCCATCTTTTATTTACTATGGAATTCAAATATTAAATACAAAAATTTTTTTATTTGCTACTTGTTTAATTTGTATAGTTGTTTCAATGGCTACTGGAAGTTCTTGGACAACCTCTGCAACCATTGGAATAGCATTAATTGGTATAGGAAGAGCTTTAGGTATATCTGATGGTCTTGTAGCAGGAGCTATACTAAGTGGAGCTTATTTTGGGGATAAAATGTCACCTTTATCAGATACCACTAATCTTGCTCCCGCTATGGCTGGAACAGATCTAATCTCTCACATAAAATATTTATCAATTACTACTTTCCCTTCTATTATAATATCACTTATTATTTTTATCTTTTTAGGTTTTAATTTATCAGATACAGAACTTTCAAATAATGCAGATGTTATTTCTCAAATAATTTTAGAAAAATTTTATATATCTCCAATTTTATTTCTGGTTCCTTTTATTGTTATATTTTTAATCTATAATAAAATAAAAGCTGTACCCGCTTTGTTTATGGGAGTGATTCTTGGGGCATTATTTTCTTTAATATTTCAGGGGAGTTTAGTAATTGAAGTTTCAGGTAATGAAGTAAATTCATGGCAGTCTTTATTTATAGGAACAATGAAATCTCTTTATGGTTCTATTACAATTAATACATCTAATGACTTAGTTAATAATTTGTTGTCATCTAGTGGTATGTTTGGAATGCTTAATACAATATGGCTAGTAATATCAGCCATGATTTTTGGAGGAGTGATGGAAAAAGCTGGATTTTTAAACAAAATATCTTCTATAATTTTAACTAAAATATCCTCAAATGTATCATTAATTTCATCTACTGCTGGAACTTGTATATTTTTTAATTTAACTGCTTCAGATCAATATTTGTCTATTGTTGTTCCAGGAAAAATGTATTCCTCTATATATAAAAGTAAAGGGTTGGCTCCAGAAAATTTAAGTAGAACATTAGAAGATAGTGGAACAGTTACTTCTGTTTTAGTTCCATGGAATAGATGTGGAGCTTATCATTCATCTGTATTGAATGTTGCAACTCTAGCATACTTACCATTTTGTTTTTTTAATCTAATTAGTCCTTTAATGACCATTTTATTTGTATATTTAAAAATAAAAATTAAAACACTAAATTCTTCAACTTAATTCTTTCAAAATCGATAAGTAATTGTTATATCTTTTTAAAGAGA
>JAYPDR010000022.1:10223-20575 GCA_038125345.1 Marinoscillum sp.
ACTTTACACTTCGGTTCATTTAGATGTAAGCAATTATTAAACTTACACTTCTCACCAATATTATTAAATTCAGGATATAAAAATTTCAGGGTATTTTTATCTATATCATAAAAATCAAAATCTCTAAATCCAGGAGTATCAATAATTATTCCATTACATTTTAATCTAAAAATTTCTGAAAAAGTAGTGGTTTGTTTACCTCTTCCAGTCTTTATTGATAGACGGTCAGTTTTTTGATCTGAATTAACACTTAGAGAATTAATCAATGTTGATTTTCCTACTCCTGAGTTTCCTAAAATTATTGAGTTTTTATCTTTAAGAAGATATTCTAGTTCTTTTATATTAACGTTTTTTTTTGAAGAAATTTTAAAAGTTTTAAATCCAATATTTTGATATATTTTTAAAATATTATTTAATTTAATATTATCTCTTTCATTTAAAATATCAATTTTATTGAAAATTATGACTGGCTTTATTTTATTATAAATAGATGTTGCTAAGCATTTATCTATAAATTTTAATTTAGTATAAGGCTCTTTTATACTTGCTAGTATTAATGAATAATCAATGTTTGATCCAATCAGGTGAGGTTGACTTTCTTTTAAAGATTTTTTAATAAAATAATTTTTTCTTTTATATACTTTTTCAATTACTCCAGTACCATCATCTAACATTTTAATATCAACAATATCTCCTGAAATTAAAGGATTCTTAAACTGATTTATAAGTTTATTTTTGCCTCTATAAACACATCTAAAAATATTTTTATTTATTTCTACATTATATTGGTTTCCAAAAGTTTTAATTATTAATCCTTTCATCATTTTAAATACTCAGAAATATAAAAATTTATTTTTTTTGTTGCTCCTGATTTTTTTTCTATAAAATCAAACCCACCTTTGCCTATTTTATTATTATTTAAAATCCTGTTTTTAATTAATCTAAATTCATTTCCATTTTTTATTGGGAATCCAATTTTATTTTTTTCTAATTCATTTACTTCAATAAATTTTACATTGTTTTTATTGTATCCATAAATTACAGGGATATTCCAAGCAGCTGCTTCTAAAGTATTATGGAGAGAACCTCTAAATGCACCACCTATGTACGCCATTTTACCATATCTATAAATAGAAGATAACATGCCAAATTTATCAATGATCAATATTCTTTTATTTAAGTTATTTTGAGGTAAATCTGAATATCTTAGGGTATCATTAATGAAAGTATTTTCTAGGAATTCAATGTCTTTAAGATTAATATTATGTGGTACAATAATATATTTAGTGTCAGTTTGATCTTTTATTATCTCATTTTTTAATTTATTAATATCACTTTTCCATGAACTGCCTAAAACAATTGTATTTTTATTATTAATAAATTTTTTTACTTTCTCAATTTCATCAGTTTTTTTAACTATTTCTAATACTCTATCATATCTTGTATCTCCTACAATCTTGACATTTTTTATATTGATTTTTTTTAATAAGTCAAGTGAATTTTCATTTTGAACTAAAAATAATGAAATATTTCTCAAAATATTTTTAAAAAAAATTCCTGAGGGAAAAAATATTTGATTTTTTCTGAAAACAGATGAAATAGATAAAATTGGAATAGAATTAAATTTTGCTTGCTCAATTAAATTTTTCCAAAATTCATATTTTATCAAAATTAAAATTTTAGGAGTAAAATTTTCAAATAACTCTTTCATTAGTTTTTTT
This sequence comes from Marinoscillum sp., assembly GCA_038125345.1. GTDB lineage: Bacteria > Bacteroidota > Bacteroidia > Cytophagales > MED-G16 > MED-G16. Next base: position 11,945 of record JAYPDR010000022.1, read on the forward strand.
TTATCAGATGGCAAATAAAAGCTATAATCGACATTATAATAATTATCAACAATTCTTTCGGCTGAAGAAGAAAAATAACTTACTGCTATTTTAAATTTATAATTTTGTTTGATGGAATCTATAATTGGTTTTGCTTGTTCAAATTCTCCAACTGATGATACATGAAGCCAAATAGCTTCTTTATTATTTAATTTAAATTCTTTAACCTTTTTTAGAGATAATTTTCTTCCTTCAATAATTTTTTTATTTTTTTCATTATATAATGAACTGAATTTTATCAATACATCAAGAATAGATATAAACAAATCATAAAAAAAACTCATTTTAGAATCTTATCATTTATTTCAAAAATATGTTTAATTATTTCTTTTCTTCCTGTCCCATTCATCGATGAAGAAATAAAATAACTAGGAGTTTTGATCCAATATTTTTTTATTTCATTAATGAATAAAGAAATATTTTTTTTTAAGAGTGACTTACTTAATTTATCAGATTTTGTAAAAATTAAATTCAGAGGGAGTTCATTTTTTCCTATGAAGTTAATATACTCTATATCAATTTTTTGAGGACTTAATCTAATATCAATCAGGATAAAAATTAAAGAAATTTTATGTGAATTTAGTAAAAAGTCTTTAGTCATTTTTTCCCATTTCTCTCTATCTTGTTTGCTAACTTTAGCCCAGCCATATCCAGGTAAATCAACAAAAAATAAACTGTTATTAATTAGAAAATGATTAATAAGTTGTGTTTTTCCTGGTTTTGAAGATATTTTAGAGAGTTTCTTTCTATTAACTAACATATTAATAAGGGAAGATTTTCCTACATTTGATCTTCCTAAAAAAATATATTCAGGCTTTATCTCTTTTGGGCACTCAGTATATACTGAGCTACTTTTAATAAATATTGCTTCTTTGACTTCCATCTTTTTATCTATATGCAATTTTAATTCATTTTTGAAGTTTAGATATTATATATTTATTATTAAATGTGTAGGGTAGCCTTAATATTGATTTTTGTCTTAGTATCTAACTTTTCCTATTCTCAGTCTATGAGAATAAATCTTAGTGGTTATGATGATATTAAAACTCATTTTGGCTTTTTATTAGGACTTCATTCTTCATATTATAGATTTAATTATTCTTCTGAGTTTTCAAGTAATGACTATAATAATCTTCATAGTATTCACTCTAAAGCAATGCCAGGATTTAAATTAGGTTTTATTTCTGATTTTTCTCTAATTTATCCATTTGATTTAAGATCTCTTCTTCAAGTATCTTTCTCAGAATTTAGAATGGATTACTATTACTTAGATGGATCTCTATTTAGTGATACAAGATCCGCTACTCTTTTGGAATCACCAATATTATTAAAATATAAATCTAAAAGAAGAAAAAATCATAGGATGTTTATCATTGGAGGAATTAAGCCAAGTCTTGAAATTGGAGCAAAAAATAAAGATGAAGCTGGAAAAGATATTCTTGACTTAAAAGCTTTTGATATTTCATTTGAACTTGGATTTGGAAGTGATTTTTTCTTTCAGTTATTTAAGTTCTCTCCTGAGATTAGATATTCTAGGGGATTAAGAAATATGCTTTTGAAAAATAATACTAATAATTATAATATTCCTCTAGATAAAATTATAGTTCATAATATTTCATTTTTCTTTACATTTGAAGGTGGTCCAAAATAATAATAAAAGAATTGCATTTATAACTGGTGCAACCTCAGGCATAGGAGAAGCTACTGCAAAAATTCTATCAGATAGTTGTAATTTAATTATTTGTGGGAGGAGAGAAAATAAATTGAGAACATTAAAAAAAGATCTTGAAGATAAGACTAATGTAATGTATCTATGTTTTGATGTAAGAGATAAATTAGAAATAAATAAAGTGTTTAAATCTTTGCCTAATGAATGGAAAAATATTGATATTCTTATTAATAATGCCGGTAATGCTCATGGTTTAGATTATATTGATCAGGGAAATATAGAAGATTGGGAAAGTATGATTGATATAAATGTCAAAGGTTTATTATTTATTTCTAAAGAAATAATAAAATTAATGTGTAAGAAAAAATCGGGTCACATTATAAACGTGGGTTCTATTGCAGGAAAAGAAGTTTATCAAAAGGGAAATATTTATTGTGCATCAAAATTTGCTGTAGATGCAATTTCTCAAGGGATGAGATTAGATTTAGTTGATAAGAATATTAAAGTATCCCAAATTAATCCAGGATTAGTAAATACTGGGTTTTCATTGGTAAGATTTAAAAATAATAAAGAGAAAGCAGAAAAGGTCTATGAGGGCATGAAGCCACTTAAAGCAATTGATGTAGCAGAATGTATCAATTTTATTTTAAATAGACCAGATAATGTGAATATTAGTGAATTAACTTTATTACCTAAAGCTCAAGCTTCTTCATCTTTAGTAATAAGAAAAAGTTAGTATTTCAAAATACTAAAAACCCAATTCATTTTAGATTTTTCTAAATCAATAGAATCTAAAATTTTTGAAAAATTATTGTTATAAAAAACTATTCTTGTGTGCATTTTTAATTTTAATTTGTCAGAGACTTTACTTCCAAGCCATTTAATATTTTCAACGAACTTTGTTGGTCTGATTCTACTAAAACCAACAAAATTTACTGATTTTACTTTTTGAAAACCTCTACACCATCCTAATGACCTTCCGCTTCTCTCATGAATATTTAAATCAAATAATTTATCAACTTTTTGATTTTTTTTATTTACATAAATTATTTTACCATTAACAGTGGTATAGATCATTTTATCATTAAACAGCAAACCGTCATGAGGAATTCCATAATTAAGAGGTATTTTATTTATAATCTTTCCGTCCAATGAAAAAATTAACACATCTTGCTGTTTATATCTTGTTACATAAACTTGATTGTTTATGATTGATACATGATTTGGATGAGAAGAATGAGGTTTTGTGGTATTAAATTTTCTATAATCTACTTCTTTATCAAATTTCTTCCACGTATCAATTTCTGGATAACAATTGTAATATGTTTTAATTTTTTTTTCAGAAAGAGAATATCTTATTACTAAATCTAATCCAGTAATGACTATAAATAAATCACCTTTATGGTGGATTACATGATGTAAGTCATTAAAAATTTTTAAAGAAATTATATCAAGAATTTCATAATTTGGAAGTTTGATAATTAACACCTCTGTTAATGTTGTTAGAAATAATTTATTTTTATAAATAGCTCCACTTTTAAATGAAATACTAAAGTTTTTAAGGGGTCTAAATTTTTCAGGAGTTATATATGTAAATTTTTCTTCAATAGATTTTGAAATTGTATCATATTCAAGAACTACACCCTCTATCCCATTATTCCACTCTTTATTAAAATAGGATAGTTTTGAGTCAGATTGTCTACCTCCTGTAATAATTAGTTTCATTAGCTTTTTTAATAATATAATTAATTCATTACTTTGATATATAATCAAATTTATGACAAAAAAAATAGTAATTCTTGGAGCGGGTAAGAGTTCTTCCTATTTAATAAAATATTTATATGAAAATAGAAATAAACTAGATATCTCATTGTATGTGATATCTGATATTTATTCTGATTTTTTGAAGCATTTTGAAGAAATCAATTTTATTAAAATTGATATTCATGATGATAAAAAAATAATAAATATCATAAAGGATTCATTTATTTTAGTTAGTCTGTTACCACCACATTTACACTATGAAATAGCAAAAATATGTTCAAGTATTGGAGTAAATATGATAACAGCATCATATATAGATAAAAAGATAAAGTCTTTGAACTCTTCTTTTAAGAAAAGCAATTCTTTTTTATTTATGGAAATGGGTTTAGATCCAGGTATTGATCATATGTCTGCTATGAGTATCATTGATGAGTTAAACAAAAAATTTAAGATTATTGAGTTTGAGTCTTATACCGGTGGATTGATTAGAAAGGATTATAATAATCCTTGGGGTTATAAGTTTACTTGGAACCCCACAAATGTTATTTATGCAGGATCAGATGGAGCAGTTTATTTAAAAAATGGTATCAAAAAAAAAGTTTTATATCAAGATATTTTTAATGATATATCAGATATAAATATTAATAAACAATTAAAATTTGAAGGATATCCAAATAGAGATTCTTTAAATTATAAGTCATTATACAAGCTTAATCATATTCAAACTTTAAAGAGAGGAACTTTAAGAAATATTGGTTTTTGCAAAACTTGGAATCTAATTGTTAATCTAGGATTAACAAGTAAAAAAAAGTTGACTGAAACTAATAAAATGACTTATTATGATTTTTTCAACTATAATTTAAAAGCTAAAAATTTTGATGAATTAAAAATCAAATTAGAGAATGAATATGGAATAAAAAATAATTCAAAGGAATTTAATAATTTAAATTGGTCAGGTTTCTTCTCAGATAAGAAGTTTTCTATCAAAGAAGGAAAATTCGCTGATCTATTACTCTGTATTTTAAAAGATAAATGGACCCTAGAAGAAAATGATATTGATATGATTGTTATGGTTCATAAATTCAAATTTTATGAAAATTCTAAATTAAAAGAGCTTATCTCATATATGTGTATTGAAGGAACTGATAAAATTTATACTGCTATGTCAAAAACAGTAGGATTACCTATAGCTTTACTTATTGAGTTAATAATTACTACTAATTTTAAAAAAGTTGGAATTCATCTCCCTTTCAATAAAGAAATTTATCAGCCACTACTTAAAAAATTAAATAAATTTGGAATTTCTTTTAAAGAAAAAATAATTAGTATTTGAAATTTTCCATAAAATTGGTGGTAAAATTACCTTTTATGAAATTTTTATCGTTCATGATTTTTATATGAAATGGTATGGTTGTCTCAACACCTTCAATAATAAATTCTTTTAATGCTCTTTTCATCCTTACTATAGCTTCTTCTCTTGATTGATGACTTACAATTAATTTAGCAATCATTGAATCATAGTTAGGTGGTATCACATAGCCGGAGTAGATATGAGAGTCAACTCTAACACCATGGCCACCTGGCTTATGAAGTGCAGTAATTTTTCCTGGACAAGGTCTAAAATTTGCAGATGGATCTTCTGCGTTAATTCTACATTCAATTGAATATTTTTTTGGATAATAATGCTTCCCAGATACTTTAACACCATAAGCAACTTTAATTTGCTCTTTAATCAAATCATAATCAGTCACCTCCTCTGTAATTCCGTGCTCAACTTGAATTCTAGTATTCATTTCCATAAAATAGAAGTTTTTGTTAATATCAACTAGAAATTCAATGGTTCCTGCACCTTCGTATTTGATAAATTTACAAGCTTTTACAGCTGCTTGTCCCATTTTTTCTCTTAATTCATCATCAACGAAAGGAGAAGGAGTTTCTTCGATAAGTTTTTGATGTCTTCTTTGAATTGAACAATCTCTTTCAGATAGATGTGATACATTGCCATATTGATCACCCATAACTTGAATTTCAATATGTCTGGGCTCTACTATAAATTTTTCAAGATAGAGCCCTGAATTAGAAAAAGATGCTTGGGATTCTGCTTTTGCACTATTCCATGCATTTTCAAAATCTTTTTCTTCATTTACAATTCTCATGCCTTTACCACCCCCACCAGCTGTAGCTTTAAGGATGACTGGATAACCAATTTTTTTAGCAAGCTCTCTACCTTCTTTAATTGAATTTAAGAGTCCATCAGATCCAGGAATAGTTGGAATTCCTGCTTTTTTCATAGTTTCTTTTGCGGTAACTTTGTCACCCATTTTTTGAATCATCTTCCAATTAGGTCCTATAAACTTTATTCCACTTTCAGAACAAATTTTAGAAAATTCTGGATTTTCTGATAAAAATCCATACCCTGGATGAATAGCGTCAGAGTTAGTTATTTCAGCTGCAGCCATTATTCTAGGAATATTTAGGTATGATTCTTTAGATACTGCAGGCCCAATACATACTGCTTCATCAGCAAATCTTACATGAAGACTTTCTTTATCTGCAGTTGAGTAAACTGCAACTGTTTTAATACCCATTTCATTGCAGCTCCTAATTACCCTTAAGGCAATCTCACCTCTATTAGCGATAAGTACTTTCTTAATCATTTTGAAACTAATTTGGATCTACTTCAAACAGAGGTTGATCAAATTCAACTGGAGAATTGTCATCAACTAAAATTTTGACAATTTTCCCAGAAATTTCAGATTCTATATCATTAAATAATTTCATTGCTTCAATAATACAAATAGTCTGACCTATTTTGATGGAATCCCCCTCACTTATAAATGGATCACTTTCAGGATTTGGTGATCTGTAAAAAGTGCCGATCATAGGAGATTTTATAATTATATTTGATGTAGATGAGCTTTTTTTAGTTTCATCTATTTCTTCATTAATTTCAATTGTTTTTGAAACTTTTTTTACTTCAATTGGTTTTTCTATAGTTTCTGAAATCGCGTTATTTTTTTTAACTCTTATCTTATAATTCTCAGTCTCGATGCTAACATCATCTAAATCAGATTTTTTAATAAAATTTATAATTTCTTGTATTTCTTTTATTTTCATAATGCTAATTTAAATCATTTTACTCTCTCAACATACTTCCCTTGTCTAATATCAACTTTTATTTTGTCGTTTTCATTTATAAATAAAGGAACTTGCACTTCTGCTCCTGTCTCTATTTTAGCAAGTTTTGTAGCATTAGTAGCAGTATCACCCTTAACACCTGGTTCTGTATAAATAATTTTTACTTCAATATTTTGAGGAAGTTCACACGATAAAATATCTCCAGTTTCTGCATGAATAGAAATTTCAACTTCCATTCCATCCATTAAGTAATCTGGATAATCAATTTGATTTTTTTCCAGTGATAATTGCTCATAAGTTGAGTTATCCATAAAATGAAATCCTGAGTTATCTTTATAAAGAAATTGGTGAACTCTTTTTTCTACTCTTGCAGTTATAATTTTATGACCTGAGGGGAATGTGTTTTCAATTACTTTTCCTGTAATTACATTTTTTAATTTTGTTCTCACAAAAGCAGGTCCTTTTCCTGGTTTAACATGTTGAAATTCAACAACGAAATATAAACCATTATTATACTCAATACAAAGACCATTTTTAATATCACTAGTAGATGCCATAATCAATCTTTAGACCATTTAAGATAAAGCGATCCCCATGTAAAACCTCCTCCAAATGCTGCTAAAATTAAGTTATCGCCTTTTTTAAATTTTTTTTCATAATCCCACATGCACAAAGGAATTGTTGCAGCAGTAGTATTACCATATCTCTCAATATTTAATAATACTTTTTCAGGTCCAACTCCCATTCTCTTTGCTGTAGCGTCAATTATTCTCTTATTAGCTTGATGTGGAACTAAATAAGCAATGTCATTTGAGGTTAAATTGTTTTTTTTCATAATTTCCTCAGAAATATCAGCCATATTAGTTACAGCAAACTTAAAAACCGAAGACCCTTCTTGATAAATATAATGCTCCTTATTTTTTATTGTTTCAATAGAGGCGGGTTTTAAACTACCCCCTGCTTTAAGACAGAGCATGTTACCCCCAGAACCGTCACTTCTTAATAAGTAATCTTGAACACCAGTATCATCTATTGATGGTTCTAAAAGGACTGCTCCTGCTCCATCACCAAAAAGAACACAGTTTTTTCTATCAGTATAATCAACGATTGCAGACATTTTATCTGCACCTATTACAATTACTTTTTTGTGATTGCCAGATTCTATGAATTGAGATCCAGTAGCTAATGCAAAAATAAAACCAGAACATGCAGCTGAAATATCAAATCCATATGCATTAGTTGCTCCAACTTTATCGGCTATTAAATTTGATGTTGAAGGAAATAACATGTCTGGAGTGACTGTTGCACAAATAATAAGATCTATTGTTTTTGGATCAGTATTAGTTTTTTTTAATAGCTCTTTAACACATTTAATTCCCATTACTGATGTTCCTTTATTCTCTCCTTTTAAAATTCTTCTCTCCTTAATTCCTGTTCTTGTCACTATCCATTCATCGCTAGTTTCAACTAATGTTTCTAACTCAGAATTAGTTAAGACATAATCGGGTACATAACCATGAATTCCAGTAATGGAGGCTCTGTTTTTTTTAAAAGACATAAAGAGATTATTAAGCGACTACTTCTTTTTCTAATACTACCTTTCCTTTGTAGTATAGTTTTCCCTCATACCAGTATGCTCTGTGAGGTAAATGAGACTCCCCTGTAGTAGAGCAAACAACAAACTTTTTTGCCGTTGCTTTGTAATGAGTCCTTCTTTTGTCTCTTCTAGTTTTAGAAATCTTTCTTTTAGGATGTGCCATTTTTTTTTATTTTAATTTATTTAATGGATCCAATCTTGGATCAATTTCATTATTTTTTTTTGTTGAAAACACAAAAGTATCAATATTATCTTCATTTTTTAAAGATGGATGTAATCTTTTTACAGGTAGTTCTAAAATAAAGAACTCATAAATATATTTAGCTATATTGATTATCGGTTTATTTCTATCAATCATTAGGATTTCATCTGATAATTCTTCTTCAATATCAAAAGAAGTCGAAAAATCAATAGAATTAAATTC
>JAYPDR010000023.1:0-17291 GCA_038125345.1 Marinoscillum sp.
AACATACAACGAATCTTTTTTAAGTAAGTCATGATGAATTAAATTATCTCCTGTATCTATTGTTGATATTGTATCTCCATAAAAAGAAATTTCATGAAAAATATTTTTTTCAGAAAGTGATAGAAATGATTGTCTAGATGCTAGATTAAATGGCCTAGATAACACAGAGTCAGCTATTGAATACCAAATAACATCTCCTTTTTCATCTAACATGAAATGAATCCCTGGATCAGTCTGAGTCTTAAAAAATAAGTAACCATCAAAAGAAAAAGTAGAATCTTTTTCTAAAATAAAAGAGGGAAAAGAATCAGGTAATTCTCTTGTTCTAAATGTATAAAGTTGAGAAGAACTATTTTTTGAAATAATCTTAAAGGAGTAATTAGTTCCACTCTTAAGGAAAGGAAGTACTATATTATGAGTTAATCCATAACTGTAATTTGAAAATAAAATATTTGTGTCCTCAGACCAGTAAGTAACTCTAACACTGTCATCTAGAGATGAAGAAAATTTTATATGATATTTTGAGTGAGAATAATCAGGGTATGATAAGGATACATTTATGAAAGTATTTTCCTTAGAACAAGAAAGAAATATGAATGAGATGAATAAAATTAGTTTTGAGTAATTCACTACCAATGAATATAATTTAGAATTATGACAGTGTATAATAAATAGAAAAAAAAAAGGGTAACAACTAAGTTGCTACCCTTAATTTCATATATGTATATATATGGACCTAGTTAGTTCAAGTCAGGCCATGCTCCACCAGACCAATTAGATAAAGTAGAGACACCAGCTTCACCATAGTCATTTTCCCAGTCTATAGTAAGGTCAGCATTGCTATTTGCAACTGACACATCATTAAACCAGTAAAGTTCACCCCATTGTGAAGAACCTGTAGGTGATAAAATACCACAAGCATCTTGTACTTTAAGAGTTCCAGCAGGAACACCTGTCCATCCACCATAACATGTGAAATAAGCTCCGTAAGAGAAGTCACCACCTGTTACAGCATATAAATTATCAGCTCCAGACTTTTTCCATTCAAAAGATTTGGAAGCACTAGATGCACCACACCAACCAACAGTTACTGCATTAAAAGTACCTGCTAATTCAGATGGACAAACTATAGAGACATTAAGTCTAAATAGTGCACCAAATGCTGTAGAACCCTGTAGCTGTGAACCAGTATTACCATACTCATAAACTGAACCATCAGTTTTAGTAATAGTAAACCAGTATCTAAAATAATTACCACCAGTTATTTGATTGGCAGTAAGGCCCATTTTACTAAGTGTCTCTGAAAATCCAAGAGAAATATCAGAACTTAGATAACCATCAGCGTTCGTAACGAACTCAGATGAAGATATAGTTCTAAAATCCATTCTTGGTTTACTTCCAGCTCCACCACCAACTACGTCAACATATTCAACATCAATATCATATTGTGATATGTTTTTCCCATGATTTTCATCGTAGTACTCTACATGAAGATCAACTGATGAGTTTGCTATATCAAAGTAGTTAAATTTACCTGTCTGAGAGAATTTCCTAGCGTATGCACCATACTGCATTTCTGGAAAAAGCTCAACAGGCAATTCTGGATCACCACACGAGATAACACTAGCCATGGCAATAAACGATACAAATAATTTTTTTAAATTTTTCATAATATTTATTATTTAAAATTAATTTAATCCACTACCAGCTCTATCCCAAAAAACTTTCTCACTTAGATCAGTTCTAACAGGAGCATTTTTGTTCAAGTTAGAAAAATCTGAAGGATAAGGGAAGAGTCTAGGAAAAGTTCCAGCTGACTGAACCTTCATAGGTCCTTGCATCTCTGTAGGATGACCAGTTCTTCTCATAGCATTGTAAATCTCAATTCCATTACCGAAAGATGCAAGTCTATGCTCCTTCACGATAATATTCATTTTACCCTCAGCAGAAGCAGCATCATATGCACCTAAAACGTAGGCAACATAATTGTCAATACTTCTTTCAGTTGGAACACCACCAATACCATCTCCATTAAAATCACCAACTTTACCCCAACTAGCAGAGTAAGACATTACTGATGAAATTGAAGTTCTAATAGCAGTTTCTAACATAGCCTTAGGATCTTCACTAGAAAGACCATCAAGTGCAGCTTCAGCTCTCATGAAATACACATTAGATGCCATAAGTAATGGAGCATGTCCATCACCCCCACCACCATCAACACCACCGTGCTGTGTATGACCTACACCACTACCAAATGTTCCAGTAAGAGGGTCTCCATCATCATATTGACCTGCAGCAGGATATGCTCCTCTGTGAGTTCTCTTCTGACCATCTGGAGGTGTACCATCATTATTCATGTGATCTCTACCCCAGTAACCTTTTGCATTTGTAGCGTCGATAGTAGTAAAACTACTTCCACCACAGAAAGGCCAAGTTACAACAGTACCATATGCATTAGTGTATGTATTATCATACCAAACAGGTCTAGTATCTGGGACAACACAATCTAATGTGAACAAGTCCTCATTACTCATATCTAAATCCTGTCTTTTGTAGTAATATCTAACTCTAGGGTCTTCTATACCTTTCTCCTCATGCATTTCCCACATAAAGTAGTTAGATTCGTAAGGACCAGCGTATGACTCATAAGCACCACCATACCATGGGTGTCTAGAATCAGGATTTTGTCTATTACTTCCATACTGGAAAACCCAGTCTTCAGACTGGCTGTCAATAACACCAGCACCTAGAGCAGCAGATATACCAGCAGCATCACCCTTATTTAGAGCTAATCTAAACTTTAGAGTGTTAGCCAACGTAATCCATTTAGCTTTACTACTTCCATAGAAGATATCTACTTCAGGCTTACCAATAGCAGTCTTATTAAGGTCTGCAATTGCCTCGTTATATAATCCATTAATAGCATCATATACGCTTGAAGCGTCATCAACTTTAGGACTCAGATTTGCAGTACCTTGCCATGCCTCAGAATAAGGAATATCACCATGTTTATCTACTAGCATCTGAAGAGCATAACCCTTCAAAATTTTACCAGCACCAACATGAATCCATGACTCAGCAGCAGAACCTGACTCAATCATTGCATCAATATCAGGGACAAGACCAGAATATACTCCTGACCATGAACCGTTGAAGCTTGATGGAAGATAAGCACTCTCATAAGTAGAACCCCATGTTCCAGATAACATTCTCCCTAGATGAAGCATTGGAGTCTGATTACCCCACCACCATCCAGCGAAACTTACTTGAATTTGATTCCAATATAAATCAAGTCCAGCATTTTCTACTGTTACTGCATTTGGGTTATTTAACTGATCAAGATCAGTAATTTCACAAGAATACCCAACAAACATGAATGCAACAATAAGGTATAATTTATTTAATTTTTTCATAATATTTAAAATTTAAAAATTAGAATGTTAAACTTAATGTAGCACCCCACTTCTTAGCAGTAGGACCTGTCATCTCATCCCAACCTCTTGCATTAGAGCCAGCACCATAACTTATAACCTCAGGGTCAAAGTTTGTACCTGCAGGGAAATTCCATGCATAATGCCATAAATTTTGGGCAGATAAAGTTAAGCTAGCGCTTCCAAAAGGAGTACCGTTAAGGAAAGACTTAGGAGCAACCATTGACAGAGAAATCTCTCTTAATCTCATAACAGATGCGTCATACACAGAGTTTTCATCATAGAAAACACCAGTATTTGGCCAGTAATGTTGATTAGGAGTAATTTGTCTAGTATTTGGAGATCCATCAGCATTTAATCCTTTTGTTACAACTGGAACAAATCTATCAAAACCTGTTTCTTCAAGAATACCTCTACCAAGTAGAGTTGAGCTAGTTGTAGAGAATACATCTCCACCTACTGCAGCATCAAACTGAACTCTTGCAGTTACCCACTTATATGTAAGAGTGTTAGTTACACCATATACATAATCAGGGTTAGGGTCACCGATTACACCATACCCAAGAGACTGGTAACCACCAGCAGCATCAACATATGGAGTAAATGACTCTCTGTCATCCCAATGTACTTGCTCGTGATCAGTTCCATCTAAAGAACCATAATCTCTTCTAATAATATCTCCCTCCATGATACCAAATGGTAAACCAGGGATTGCAATATTACCTCTACCGACATATCCACCAACGTAGATTTTTTCAACACCATCAGCAATTGATATTACTTCACTTCTCAAAAGTGAGAATTGACCAGCAACTTCCCAAGTAAAGTCTCTTGACTGAACAGGAACAACTGAAACAATTGCCTCAACTCCTTTGTTATTTATTGAAGCAGAGTTTACTGTAGATGAAGTATAACCAGTAGATGCGTCTAGATCTAAGTCAATAATAAGATCTTCTGAATCTTTAGTAAATAATGATAAATCAACACCAACTCTGTTTTTAAGGAATTTACCTTCAACACCTAACTCGATCTCTTTATGGATCTCAGGAGTTAAGCCTGGGTTAGCGTAGAAATTACTTACAGCGTTAGAGTTAAGTAATGATCCACCTTTTGTCTGGAAGATTTTTGTTCCAGTGTTCAGAGATCCTCTCGTAGAATAAGGAGAAGGATACCCAGCTGATGTACCAAATCCTAATCTAACTTTCAAGAAGTTAAGATTTTGATTACTTACACCAAGCGCATCAAATGGTAGAACAGCAACAGAAACTGATGGATAAAGGAATGATCTATTCTCAGGCTCTAGAGTCGAAGTCCAGTCATTTCTTGCAGATGCAGTTAAGAATCCCCAATCTTTATATCCTAAAGAAAGGTTAGCATATGCACCATAAGTATTCTCTCTCATCACGTAAGTGTTTGCATTAGTTACAGTAAAGTTACTATGATCAAAGAATCCAAAAATGAACATATCTGAACTAAAAATCTGAGATAATTCATAATTTCTTGATTGTAAGTTTCCACCCACTAAGAAATCAAAATCTAAATCTTCATTTAATTCAATTGAACCATTTAAATTCACAACTTGATCATAATTAATATTATTTCTGTTAGACGTATGATAAGCCCCAAGAACAGCATAATCTTGAACACCATTTTTATTAATCATATAGTTGTTCAACATATTTGTTCTATCAAGACCTATTCTATAAGTCAGATTTAAAAAGTCAGCTATCTCATAGCTTAAAGTAACGTTTCCAATGAATCTGTTAACGTCATCTCTATCTCTAGTGTAATTAAGAGTCCATAAAGGATGTTGCATCCCGTTATTACTTCTATAATAAACACTTCCATGAGTATCTGGTCTTTCATATTCCATTCCAAATAAGTTCCAACTTCTTGGAGTATACATAACGTTACCAAAAAGAGACACACTAGTAGAGTTTGAGTTTCTACTTGGACTTACTGGTGGCTTGTTTGCTTGTGACTCAATATAATTGAATGAAGCACTAAGCTTTAAACCATTAGCAAGCTGAGTGTTAGCTCCTAAAGCAAAATTGTGTTTTCTGTAATCATTGAAAGGAACATAACCGTTGTCTTTAGTCCACCCATAATTAGCTTTAATTGATGAAGAGCCAACTTGAGCATTAATACCTAATGAAGTATTTTGCTGTGAACCATCGACAAAGAAGTTCTGTAAATTGTCATATGCTTGGTATTTCCATCTAGCACCTATGTACTGTGGGAAAACATCATGCCATACTGATCTATCATAAGGGTGTTTAATAGTACCATCAGTTAAACCATTTCTGTTTGGCTGATCGAATGGAGCACCCCAGTTACTAAATGCAGCTGAAGCAAGATTTTGCCATCCGTTACCATACTGATCTTGATCATCAGGTAAACTTGCTACCTTATTCACAAAGTATGATTGACTGTAAGATACCTCTAATCCCTTATTAGTACTGCCACCAATTTTTCCAGTTTTAGTAGTAATAAGGATCACACCATTTCTACCAGCTTCACCGTAAAGTACGGTTGCAGCAAGTCCTTTAAGCACACTAATTTCTGCCACGTTGTTAGGATCAAGATCTAAAAATCTACTAGAAGCAGTAGCACCACCACCAGTAAAACCTCTATCAGAATAAGTTGATGCATCTATAGGCACACCATCTAAAACAAATAAAGGTTGGTTAGAACCTGAAATTGAGGTATATCCCCTAATAATAATATTAGTTCCAGTTCCAGTAACACCACTTTGTGAAGTGATATCAACACCAGGAACTTTACCTCTTAACAACCTAGCTATGTCTGCTTCGGGTCTAGCTTCTAGCTGTTCACCACCGACAGAAGTAACCGCGTAACCTAACGCTGCTTTTTCTTTGGTGATACCCAATGCAGTTACAACAACCTCTTGAAGTTCTTCAACATCAGAGCTCATAACTACATCCACTACTGATCTAGCACCTATCGCAACTTCTTGCGATGCTAAACCAATAAATGAAAATACTAAGGTACCTCCATCGCTAGGAACACCTAACGAGTATGAACCGTTGACATCTGTAGTAGTACCAACAGTCGTACCTTGTAAGATAACGTTAACACCAGGGAGTCCACTTCCGTCCTCGTCAGATGTTACCGTACCTGTAATAGTTCTGTCTTGAGCCCATACATTTGAAGCCAAGAACAAGAAACTAACTAGTAAAAATCTAAACATAGTTTAATTGTTTAATTAAAAGTTGTTTAACAATAAATCTGTGATTTTATCATTTTTTCTCAAAAAAGTGAGAGAAATGAACACACCACAGATAAGTCTCCCCACCCAAAATCTTCATTTAAAGCAAGGAAACGAATGTTTTAAGGTTTTTTAACAAAAAACCAACACACTATTTTAATCATTACGCACGAGAAATCAATGTTATTTCTATTTTTTTTTTTATAATTTTTTTTCAATTTTTATCATCAAAAGAAAGTAAGAAAAAGTTTTTCACATATTTTGAGAAAAAAAAATAATTAATGTTATCAACTATTTAGTTAATTGAAATTTTAAATTCTATCCTTCTGTTTTTTTCTCCATAATAATCACTTACGATTGGGATAGAATTCCCATAACCAAAGTAGACAACATTCTCTAAGTCTGGTTCTAATTTGAGAAGAAAATCAAAGACAGATTTTGCTCTTTTCTCAGATAAATTCAAATTATATTCTTCAGTGCCGATATTATCTGTATGCCCTGATATTTCTAACTTCTCAAAATTTATATTTTTCAGCCAATTGGATAATCCTATTAAATATTTTTGTGCTTCCTTATTTAAATCGTAGCTATCAAACTCAAAATATATTTTATCAAATATAAATTTATCTTCAATTCTAGTCATAAAGACCGTTGTATCAGAATTTATATTTTCAATAAGCAAAGGGAAATAATTTCTAGTTTCAACTATTACTAAAGAATCCTTTTTTAAATTTCTAAAATCAAAATTTTCAATTTCATAAATATCGTCACTCATTGATCTAATATATAGCTGGCTATTTATCTTTTCTTTCGTATGATAATCTAATACATTTAATTTATAATTGATTGCTTCGGATTTAAACTCACTTAAAATTTGACCTACAATGATTTGAGATTTTACTTTCTCTACTATTTTATTTTCAATTGTAAGAAATATTAGGCTATCATGAATAAATATTGAGGTCTCATCTAAAAAGGAGTTAATGCTTGCTCCTAAATTTTTTATAGATTTTTTTTTTGAATATAAATTATCTAAAACATAAATGTCATATCCACCATATGAATTAACACCGTTAGAAGAATAATAAAATACTTTATCTTCAACAAATGGAGAAACTTCATCATACTGAGTGTTGACTGAAATAAAATTCTCAGAAAGAGACCATGACCCATCTTTCTGAAGTTTAGAAAAATAAATATCTCTTCCTCCCTTTCCTCCAGGCCTATTCGAAACAAAATACAGGGTGCTATCATACATAAATGGTTGAGAATCCCAATAATCAGAATTTATATTTTCATCAAACTTTTTAGGAGGAAACCATTTACCATCCTGCTTAATAGAATAGAAGAGATCACATGAATTTTTTTTAAAATTCATTTTACATGAGGTATATATCATAAAATCTCCACCATCAAAAAAAGTAGGAGTACCTTCATTATCTGAAGAATTTATAATTTCAAAAGGAACTGAATTTAATTCTTTAAGAGATCTTATGATATAAACATCTTCATCATCTAATAAATTATTACCAGATCTTACAGTAAAATATAATGTGTTATTTTGTTTATTGAAGATTGGTGAATATTGATAAAATGATGAACGAATAGAATCAATAACATCAAAAGTTATAAAAGTTGATTCAGATTCTTTTAGATTATAGTTTATAAAGTTTTTATACTTTGAGAAATCGATAAATTTTATAGTATCTGAAACTCTATCTAAGAATTTAATTGATTCATCGAATTTACCAGTTAAAAAAAAATATTCTGCCAATAAAAAGTTTACTTCGTCACTATTTTCTTTGCAAAGTTTGTCATTATAACTTAAAAACCAGTTAACATAACTTCGATATAAATTTTTGTTTTTATAGGACAAGCCTAATTTATAAATTGATGGACAATATTCTGGATTTGAGTTTAAAGATTTCTTAAAATATTCTATGGCTAAATCAAATTCTCCTATAGAAAAATATTGATTTCCTTCCATATAAAGTTTTTCATATCTTTTAGAACCTTGAGGCCACAAATCAAAACTCATAAAGATGGTAACAAACAAGATAAAGGAAAGAATTTTATTCAATATTTAAATATTTATGCGTTTGAAGAGAAATTCGCCACTTTGGATTAGATTTAATGAAAGATAAAATTTTTGGATTAACCGATTCATATTTTGACCATTCAGGTTGCAAAATTAACTGCGGATTATTTTTAACACTTTTAGATAAATCTTCAGCCCAATTAAAATCAGAATCATTATAAATAATGAATTTAATTTCATCTGAAATTTCAAAAAAATCATCAAGTGGTTTCTTAAATTTTTTTGGAGAGAAACAAATCCAATCAAAGTCTCCTGTTAATGGATGAGTGCCTGAGGTTTCTAAATGAGTTTTTTTGTTATGTTTTTTAAGTGTTTGAGTTAATTCAGTTAGATCATGCATTAAAGGTTCACCTCCTGTGATTATAACTACATCTGAAGGATGCTCAAGGGTCTTTTGTACTAATTGCTCTACTGTTTTATATTGATCTTTATTTATTTTCCAAGAGCCTTTAACATCACACCAATGACAATTCACATCACATCCTGAAAGTCTAATGAAATAAGCTGGTTTTCCTACGTGAACACCCTCACCTTGTATACTATAAAATGATTCCATTACTGGAAGGAGGTCACTAGATCTTGAATTTATCACAATAAACTTTTAACGTATTCTGCAACAAAGATACTATTGTCATTGGACCCACGCCACCAGGAACAGGTGTTATAAGACTTGCTTTCTTGGAAACATTCTCAAAATCAACATCACCAACAATTCTATATCCAGAATTAGTTGTAGAATCCTCAACTCTTGAAATACCTACATCAATAATTGCAACTCCCTCTTTGACCATATCTGCAGTAACTAAATTTGGTTTTCCAACAGCTGAAATTATTAAGTCAGCATCAAGAGTAATAGATTTTAAATTTTTAGTTTTACTGTTACAAACAGTAACAGTAACATCCTCCCTCTCAACCAACATCTGAGCAATAGCTCCTCCTACATTTCTACTTGCACCTAAAACGACACACTTTTTTGAATCTAAATCTATATTATATCTACTAATTAATGTCATCACCCCTAAACCAGTTGCTGGCATTAACTTTTTCTTTTTTGAAGTAATACTACCAATATTATCGTTTGTAAAACCATCTATATCCTTAGAAGGATCAATTGATTCTATAACTTTTTGAACATTAATACTTTCTGGAAGAGGAAGTTGAACAATAAAGCCATCAAGTTCAATTTCTTTATTTAATTGAGCTATTAAATTTAATAATTTCTCTTGATTTATGTTATCGTTTAAATGAACTAATTCAGCTTTTATACCAACACTCTCACATGCTCTCAACTTTGCATTTACGTATATCTTACTAGGACCATGGTCACCTATTAAAATAATTTTCAGAGATGGTTTCCTTAAACCCTTTGAGACATAAGATTGAATATCTTGACTTATTTCATCTTTTATTTCATTGGCAACCTTAATTCCGTCTATTAAATTATTCATCTATCTTAAGAACAGCTAAAAATGCATTTTGAGGAATTTCAACATTACCAACCTGCCTCATTCTTTTCTTTCCTTTCTTTTGTTTCTCTAAAAGTTTTCTTTTTCTAGTAATATCACCTCCATAACATTTGGCAGTAACATTTTTTCTTAAAGCTCTCACAGTTTCTCTCGCTATGATTTTATTTCCAATAGAAGCTTGTATCGCAATTTCAAACATTTGCCTAGGAAGAAGTTCCTTTAATTTCTCACATAATTTTTTCCCCCAATTATATGCCTTATCTCTATGAACTATTGCAGAAAGAGCATCAACTTTTTCTCCATTTAGCATAACGTCTAGCTTTGACATGTTTGAAACTGAAAAACCAGACAACTCATAATCTAATGAAGCATAACCTCTTGAGATTGATTTTAATTTATCATAAAAATCAAAGACAATTTCGGATAATGGTAAAGAGAAGGACAACTCAACTCTATCTTTAGATAAGTAAATTTGGTTTAATAAAGTTCCTCTCCTTTCCATACACAATTTTATTATTCCTCCAATAAAATCAGATTTAGATATTATTTGAGCTGATATCATTGGCTCCTCTATTTTAGAAATATAGTTAGGCTCTGGCATCTCAGAGGGGGCGTAAATACTTATTTTTTCTCCGTTTGTTTTAGTACAATTAAATTCAACTGAAGGAACAGTAGTAATAACTGACATATTAAATTCTCTTTCTAATCTTTCTTGTATTATATCCATATGTAACATTCCTAGGAATCCACACCTAAAACCGAAACCAAGAGCGGCTGAAGTTTCTGGTTCCCAGACAAGAGACGCATCATTTAATTGTAATTTTTCAAGAGAATTTCTCAACTCCTCATAATCAGAACTATCGACGGGATAGATACCAGCAAAAACCATAGGTTTTACATCTTCAAAGCCTTTTATTGCTTCAACAGATGCACTATCATAGTGAGTAATTGTATCACCAACTTTCACTTCCTTCGCATTTTTAATTCCAGATATAAGATACCCTACATTTCCAGATGATATTTCATCTTTGGCCTGTTTTTTTAATTTTAATACACCTATCTCATCAACATCATAAACCTTACCAGTATTAATGAATTTTACTTTATCTCCTTTTTTAATTTTACCATTAAAAATTCTAAACAAAACTTCAATTCCTCTGAAAGAGTTATAGACAGAATCAAAGATCATAGCTTGAAGTGGTTTTGATTCATCTCCCATCGGAGGAGGAATTTTCTTAATTATCTCAACTAATAAATTATCAATTCCTATTCCATCTTTTGCACTGACATGCAGAATTTCATTTTGTTGACAACCAATTAGGTCAATTATCTGATCAGAAACTTCTTCAACCATAGCGCCAGGTAGATCTATTTTGTTTAAAACTGGAATTATTTCTAATCCTTGCTCAAGTGCCAAATATAAATTTGAGATAGTTTGCGCTTGAATTCCTTGAGCAGCATCTACAACAAGTAATGCTCCTTCACATGAAGCAATTGATCTAGATACTTCATAAGAAAAATCGACGTGACCAGGTGTATCTATTAAATTTAAGGTATAGGATATATCATCGTATTTATGATTCATTTGGATAGCATGTGATTTTATTGTGATACCTCTCTCCCTCTCAAGATCCATATTATCCAAAAGTTGATTTGTCATTTGTCTATGATCAATAGTACCAGTAAATTCAAGAAGCCTATCTGCTAAAGTACTTTTCCCATGATCAATATGGGCTATGATACAAAAATTTCTAATTTTATCCATAATAAGGGTCAAAATTAGACAATTAAAGTTGAATTTATTTAGTTAATTTCCATCTTTTATGAGACCATAACCACTCTTCAGGAGAAGATTTAATTTGATTTTCTAATATAGATGCAAACAACTTTAAAGTAGAAGAATTTATGTCTTCATTTGAGCAAATTTCAACAAACTCTACAGTATATTTTCCTCTAGAGTTTCTTTTCATTTTTGCGAAATAAATTGTAGAGTTAAGTAACCTTGGAATATACTCTACAGATTTAAAAAATGCCGTATTCTGGTTGAGAAAATTAATCCATTCAATTTTATTTTTTTTTGTTGGAGATTGGTCAGCTACTATTGCCCATACATTAGATTTATTCTTAGTGCTTTTAATAACTTTGATAAGTTTTTTTGATTCAATCAATACTGATCCAAATCTTGATCTTGAGTTTAACATCATTTTATTAAACCTTCTATTAGAAAGTTTTTTATATACAACATTTATCTTACACTTGAGTTTAAGCTCAGAAGATAAAAGAAGCCATTCCCAATTACAGGCATGACTTGTTAAAAAAACTATATTTTCATTTTTAGAAATTTTATCAAGAACTTTTTCACTGTTTTTAAATAATACTCTATCTAATATTTCTTTTTTAGAAATTGATAGTGACTTAATTGTTTCAAAAACAACATCTGAAAAGTTTTTATAAAAATGATTTGCAATGTCATTTATTTTTTTCTTTGAATATTCTGGAAATGATTTTTGTAAATTGGTAATTACTATATTTCTTCTATAAAATTTATGAATAAAAAAAAATAAAAAGTCTGAAAATTTATAGAGAGTATTTAAAGAAAATGAAGATAATAGTTTATAAAAAAATATCACGAAATTAATTTAATATTAATTTATTTGAATTTAATAAACTCTCTATATTAACAACTTCTTTTATTGAGGAGTCTCTTCTTATTAGTGTCTGAACATATTTCCAAGATGCCCTAATTTTATCTTTATCTAAGCTAATTAGAAGATATCCATGATCTCTTGTATTAGTATACTTTAAGTGAGGGTTTATATCATTTTGCATAATATAATTCTCATGTCTAATTAAATTTTCTATAGGAGCATTTGGAAATCTTTCATCAGAATTTCCTGAATTTATACTAGGGGTTCCAAATTCAATTGCATAAGGAGTTATTGGATTTTCGGACTCCAATGGCAAATGATTAA
The DNA here is from genome assembly GCA_038125345.1 of Marinoscillum sp. GTDB lineage: Bacteria > Bacteroidota > Bacteroidia > Cytophagales > MED-G16 > MED-G16. Next base: position 13,200 of record JAYPDR010000023.1, read on the forward strand.
CTTCAAAAGCCCATGATTGATGAGTATCTCCAGTTAGAAACACTACATTATCTATTTTATTATTCATAATATAATTTGCTATTTTCTGTCTCTCAAAAGGATACCCATCCCAGGAATCTAAATTTATGTTAAAATCAGGTCTTCCATAATTCAAATATGAAAAAATTACTTGGTTACCAATAATTTTCCATTTAGAACTGTTATCGGATAAATTAGATAAAAGCCAATTCAATTGCACTTCACCAAGCATAGATCTATTCTTATCAAATAATGTAGTATCAGATAAATCATCTACTTGCTTACTCCTTCCTTCTAACCTCTCCTCTAAAACTAAAATATCTGCCAATTCTCCAATCTCAAATTTCCTGTAAGGCTTAACTGATTCTCTAATAGGCTGCCATTCAAAGTATGCCTGTAAAGCACTAGAAATTCTTTCCTGAAAACTTCCTTCATCTTGTTGATGATTTTCTGCTCCATTAATATATGTATTATTTGATGTTTCATGATCATCCCAAATTAAAATGAATGGATGATTTTGATGAGCTTTGATTAAATCAGGATCAAGCCTATACTGTGAATACCTAGTTCTATAATCATACAAGGTGATTAATTCTCTATCTGGCAAATGAAGTCTTTTAAAAATACCATTACTGTAGTCTCTAGATTTGTATTCATAAATATAATCACCCAAGTGTAAAACAAAATCAATTTCATTTTCATTTGCTAAAGATGAATAAGCATTAAAAAATCCTCTTTGATAATCACTACAACTAACGACAGCAAATTTTAAAAATTTAGGGTTTTCACTTAAAGTTTTTGTTATTCCAGTTATAGACTCTATTCCAAAAGCTTCAAATTTATAAAAGTATTCAGTTCCTGAGTCTAAGCCCTCTACATCTATTTTGACAGTATAATCTCTGTCCTTAGAAGTAAAAAAAATATCTTCTTGAATTAAATTTTTAAAATCTCTTGATTTAGATATCATCCATTTAACAGGAATTTTTGATAATTCATTTTTTGGTGTAACTCTAGTCCAAATAATTACTTTGTCTAATAATGGGTCACCGGAGGCAACACCATGATAGAACGGAGCCAAAGAGTCTAATTTTAGTTCATCAACTTCCTCATTAAATACTTTTATATCATCCGAACAAGAAAAAATAATGAATATTAATGCCCAAATACTTTTTAAAAAATGCTTTTCTGATGCTTTCATTTTATTAACACAAAATTAGATTATTAATAAATATCACAATGGAAATAAGTAATTTATATTTGAGGCAGAAATGAAAATATCTGCATCTATTTACTCTAATAAAAAGAAATCTCTTAAAGAAATTGTTCATGAGCTTGATTTGTGTAATATAGATATGTTTCATATTGATTTTAATGATAAAAATATTGATCTTAAAAAGATAGAAGAAGACATCATTCATATTAGAAAAATAAGTAAAAAACCTATTGATCTTCACATTATTTCTCATAAACCAAATCAATATTCAAATTTTATTATTGAAAATAAGATTGAATATGTGACATATCAATTTGAAACCATTAAAGAAAAGTTAGTTTTTCCAAATACCAAACATTCTAAATTTGGAATAGCGCTTACTTCTTACTCACAAATTAATAATTTTAAAAATTACTCTAAATATTGTGATTTTATACTTTTGATGACAACTACCCCAGGAGAGAGTGGAGGAGTTTTCAATAATATCAATTTCAAAAAGATAAGGGATTTTAAAAAGAAATTTCCTTCAAAAGAAATACATGTTGATGGAGGTGTAAACAATGAAATAGCATTTATTTTAAGAATTCATGGAGTACAATCTGTTGTCTCTGGCTCATATTTAGTAAACAATAATATTCAAAAATCAATAATGCAGCTTAGATCTTCAGTGTCAAACTCAACTATTAAAGTAAAAGAGTTTATGTTAAGTAAAGATGAATCTCCAATTAATGAAGAATCAAATAAAGTCAAAAAGGTATTATCTACTATTGAAGAATATGGCTTTGGATTTACTATGCTAGAGAATAATAAAAAGGAATTTGCAGGAATAATTAGTATGGCAGACATAAGAAAATCATTAATAACTAAATTAGAAAATTTTCAATTTTTAAATGCATCTGATTTGTCAAATAAAAAAGCTATTACAATATCAGAAAATGATGACATTAATTATATGATAAAGATTATTCAAAAACATAATTTTCTTATATCTTTTATGCCAGTAATTAATAATAAAAACAAAATAGTAGGATCTGTTACTTTTTTTAATTTAATCAAAAGCGAATCATGATACTTCACCTTAAAAATGACATTTCAATTGAAAAAGCTGAATCTATTTCAACTAAACTTCAAGGAAAACTTATTTATACTAATGAAAATAAAATATTAATAACCTCATCAAAAAATAAATCAATACCTAATGATGTAAATGATTTCGTTGAAGAAAAATATATTTTAGAATCTGATATTCAACTTTCCAGTAGAGAATACATAAATAAAACAAGGAAAATTCAAATTAATAATATTGAGATTGGTGGAGATACCCAAAATACTTTAATGATCACCGGACCATGTTCAATAGAAAGCATAGAACAAATTAAAAGCTGTGCTGAATTACTTAAAAAACTAAAATTAACAACATTAAGAGCGGGATGCTTCAAACCTCGTACATCTCCTTATTCATTTCAAGGATTAGGATTAGAAGGGCTCAAAATGTTATCGGATATAAGAAAAGAATATGGCTTTAATATTATATCTGAAGTTAAAGATGCTTCTCATGTAAATGATGTAATAGAACATGTTGATATTATTCAAATTGGAGCAAAAGCTATGTATGACCATGGGATATTAAAAGAGACAGGAAAGCAAAATAAGCCCGTACTTTTAAAGAGAGGCTTTGGGTCCAACCTTCAAGAATTTGTACAAGCTGCAGAATTTATTTTATCTGAAGGCAATCCAAATGTAATCTTATGTGAGAGAGGGATAAGAACATTTGAGACAAAGACTAGATTTACTTTAGATCTTTGTGGTGTTTCTTATTTAAAAGAACACACTAACCTCCCAATTATTTTAGATACAAGTCATGCAATGGGATATAGCTATGGTGTTCCTGACTTAACAAGAGCATGTGTAGCTATGGGAATAGATGGATTACTTATTGAAAGTCACCCTAACCCAAAAGAAGCAAAATCAGACGCATCTCAACAACTAGATTTTGATGAATTTGAAAAAATGTTCGAAAGCTTAAAACCTATTTCTAAATCAATAAATAGAATTTTAATATGATAATTCCAGAAATTAAAATGCTTGTACTAGATGTTGATGGAACTCTAACAGACAACGGAATTTATATTGATGAAAATGGGATTGAATCAAAAAGATATAATGCAAAAGATGGTGTAGGGATTTATGAACTTTTGAAAAACAATATAAAAGTTAGTATAATAAGTCACTCTGAGAAAGGAGGTGGAATAAAATCAAGAGCATCTTATTTAGGAATAAATAACTGCTACGTAGGAAATGAGCCAAAAGATAAAATATTACTTGAATGGTCAGAAAAAGAAAATATTCCTCTCAAAAATATAGCATTTATTGGTGATGATATTAATGATTTAAGTATAATAAAAATTGTTGGATTTAGTGCATGTCCAAGTGATGCAGTCGATAAGGTAAAAGAAAATGTGTCATATATTCTCAGTTCAAAAGGAGGACATGGTTGTATTAGGGAGTTTAGTGATTTATATTTGAGCCAAAAATAAATTAATGAGTATTCTAGTCAATAAAAATTCAAAAATTATAGTTCAAGGGTTTACAGGGTCTGAAGGAACTTTTCATGCAAGTCAAATGTTAGAGTATGGAACTAATGTTGTGGGAGGTGTAACCCCAGGAAAAGGGGGGTCTAGTCATCTTAATAGACCTGTTTTTAATACAGTTTATGATGCTAAAAATAATACAGGTGCAGATGTATCAATAATTTTTGTTCCTCCTGCATTTGCTGCTGATGCAATACTAGAATCTATTGATTCAGATATTGAAGTAATTGTAGCTATAACAGAAGGAATTCCAGTTAAAGATATGATTAA
>JAYPDR010000023.1:17391-19244 GCA_038125345.1 Marinoscillum sp.
AAAGGGATTGTTATGATTGGTGAAATTGGAGGAAATTATGAAGCTGAAGCTTCTAGATGGATTAAAGATAATGGAAATAGAAAACCGGTAGTAGGTTTTATAGCAGGACAAACAGCTCCTAAAGGTAAAAGGATGGGTCATGCTGGGGCAATTATTGGAGGTAAAGATGACACAGCAGAAGCAAAGATGAAAATTATGAAAGAATGTGGACTAACTGTAGTAGAATCACCAGCTAATATCGGATCCAAACTTAGGGAAGTATTATAAATGAATTACTTCGTTATATGCTGCTGCTGCAGCTTCCATTATAGCCTCTGACATAGTAGGATGAGGGTGTACTGACTTAATAATTTCATGTGCAGTAGTTTCTAACTTCCGAGCAGCAACCACCTCAGCTATCATTTCAGTAACATTATACCCTATCATATGACAACCAAGCCATTCTCCATATTTTTTATCAAAAATTACTTTAACGAACCCATCAGAGTGACCAGAAGCATTAGCTTTACCTGAAGCAGAGAAAGGAAATTTTCCAACATTAATTTCATAACCTAGATCAAGTGCCTGCTTTTCTGTAAATCCTACTGAAGCAACTTCTGGACTACAATATGTACAAGATGGAATATTATCATAATTTAATACGCTAGGATTTTTACCAGCAATTTTTTCAACACAAATTATTCCCTCAGCAGAAGCAACATGTGCTAATGCAGGACCTTTAATAACATCACCGATAGCATAAATCCCATCAACACTTGTTTTATAAAAGTCATCAACATTTATTTTTCCTTTTTCAGTTATAACTCCAACATCTTCAAGCCCAATATTTTCAATATTTGTTTGAACACCAACTGCAGATAGCACAATATCACAATCAATTGTTGTCTCAATATCATTACTACTATATGTAACTTTACACCCTTTGGAAGATGTAGAGACAGATTTTACTTCTGTATTAGTTAATATTTCAATTCCTGACTTTTTAAATGTTTTTTCAAGCTGCTTTGAGACATCTACATCTTCAAGAGGTAGGATATTTGGAAGATATTCAATAAGAGTTACTTTTGTTCCAATACTATTGTAAAAATAAGCAAATTCAGAACCAATAGCACCTGAGCCAACCACAACTAAAGATTTGGGTTGTTTTTTAAGTGTCATAGCTTTTCTATACTCAATAACTTTCTCTCCATCAATTTTAATGTTAGGTAATTCTCTAGACCTACCACCAGTAGCAATTATAATGTTGTCTGCTTTATATGTGTTTTTTTTATTATCATGATCTTCAACTTCTACTTCATTCTTAGATATTAATCTACCAAAACCATTAATAATATCTATTTTATTTTTTTTCATTAAAAATTGAACACCTTTACTCATTCCATCAGCTACACCTCTACTTCTATTTATAATTGAATCAAAGTCAATACTTGATCCTTTAATATTTATTCCATAATCTTGCGAGTGATTCACATAATCAAAAACCTGTGCACTTTTTAGAAGAGCTTTAGTTGGAATACACCCCCAGTTCAAACAAATTCCTCCTAGAGATTCTTTTTCTACGACAGCAACTTTCAATCCAAGTTGAGAGGCTCGTATAGCAGCAACGTAACCACCAGGTCCTGAACCAATTACAATTAAATTATATGACATATCTCACTTATTTTTTCACAAATGTATATTCTAAAAGATTATTTTAAAACTATTGATTATTTTATCTTGATGATTGTAATAAACTTTATATAATTTTAAAGTTCATAGTTGAAATAAAAAAAATGAAAAAACTGGAAAATAAAACTGCAATAATTACTGGAGGATCTAAAGGTATTGGAAGAGGAATTGTTGAAAGATTTGCT
>JAYPDR010000024.1:0-18879 GCA_038125345.1 Marinoscillum sp.
GGAATGGATAAGAAAGATTTACAAAAGATTGTTTTTGATAAGGAATCAAACTCCTGGATTTATCCATTTATTATGGCGGGGATAAATACAAAAATAGTAAGAAGGAGTAATGCTCTATCAAATTTTAAATATGGCAAAGATTTTAGGTATGAAGAAGCCATGATGTCCGGTAAAGGTATTCCTTGATGAACTTGAAATTAATAGATCAATTTTAGAAACTTTTTTTAGTAATTTTTTAGACATTAAATAACCATCATATTCTCCCCTCTCACTAAGAGGCCTATCAAAGTCATCCAATCCTACCTCTGACCAACTAGACTTAGAATGTCTTATGATAATAATTTTTTTCATTTTCTATAAATTATCAAAATTTATTTCTTTAAGGCATTTAAAATGATTTATTGGACATTTTGAGTAACCAATTTTTGTACATGGTCTACATGAAATCTTTTTATTTTCTATAACGCTGAATTTAGTTCCATAAGGATAAAATCCCATATCTGGATTAGTTGATCCATAAATAGAAATTACTTCTTTTTTTAATGCTGCAGCTATATGCATAAATCCTGTATCATGAGTATAAACTTTATCACAATATTTCATAAGAGCTGCAGACTCTTCAATAGATAAAATTCCACAGAAATTAAAAATTTTGGTTCTTTGATTTAACTTTAAAATAATTTCATCATTTGTTGAATGATTAAAAAAATTTTCTAATTCCTTACCTATTTTTTTCTCAGATTTACCTCCAATAAGTGCTATTGGTCCATTTATTTTATCACATAACTCTATTAACTTATTTAATGGTAATATTTTTGTATAATGTTTAGCTCCTACTACTAGAGCTGTCATTTTTTTATTTTCAAAAATACTTTTTCCTATTTTATTAAGAGATCTCTGGCTAAGATAAAAGTCTAATCCCAAACCATCATTTTCAATACCAAAATGGGAAAGTGTGTCAATATATGAATCAACAATATGATTAATTTTAAAATATAATTTCAAGTTGGTATAAATCCATCTTTTTAAAAATTGCTTTTTATAAGTTATTGCTTTTTTATTTAATGAGAATTTAATTATTCGAGAACGTATATTATTATGAAGATCAATAATAAAATCATAATTTTCTTTTTTAAGTTTTTTAGTAATTTCCAATAGATTATCATTGAATTCTATAAGCTTATCTATATTTTCATTGTTAATATAAACATCAAAATAACTAGTTTTGGTAATGAAATGTATTTCAGAATTTGGGAATTTCTTCTTTAATAATCTTGGGATAGGTGTAGTTAATACTATATCACCTAAAGATGAAAATCTAATAATCAAAATTTTCATTTTTTTTCTATTAAACTCATTAATGACTTTTTATTCATTTTCACAAGGTAATTCAGATACTATTCTTTATCAAAAAAAAAGAATTGAATTTACTCTTAGTGAATTAGATAGAAACTTTTATACTCATTCTAATGAAAAAAATCTTATTCTACTCAAAGATTTAGAAACCGGAAAAAACTTAAAATGGGAAATAAAATTATTTGATGAAAATTTAGGATTTATTAAGAATATCTTTTTTGAAATAGACAGATCTTATTTAGTCTATCAAATTAATTCCAATTTTAATTCTTATAAAATTCTATTTCAAAAAAATTATTCTAATGAGAAAGAATTTTTGGTAATTGAATATAATTTTAGAGAAAACTCAATTTCTCAAAAAGAAATTTTATTACCTATTAGTTTAAATCTACAAAAAGCAATATTTTTTGAAAATGATATTGTTCTTCTAGGTACTTTAAAAAATGGAAAAAATATAATCAGTATCTATAATTTATTCAGTAATCAACTCATTAATATTTTTGAGTTTTTAAATAATAATAATTCTAAAATTTTAGAAATAAAAAAAAATAATTCTTCATCATTTTATGTAATAGAACAATCTCAGCTCTTTAATAATTTTTCTTATATAAATAAAATTTTATATAATCTGAAAGGAGAAAAAATTCAATCATATTCTATTAATTCAAAATTTAATTCAATTTTAAATACTAAAATAATTACTAAGGATGATTTAGACCTTAGTATTTCACTTCTAAAACAAAAAAAGTCTAACCTTGGTAATGCAATACAATTTGATATTTTCTCAGAAGGAAAAAATTTGATTAGTAAAAAAATTAATTTACTAGAGATACCCTCATTTTCTAATTTATTAATTAAGAAAAAAAATAATATTGAAAAAAAAATTAAAAATAAAAATTATGAAAATATAAGTTTAGGCTATGATTTTGTTTTAGATACTTTTTTCATGTATAATGAAAAAATCTTTATATCATTAGAATCTATTAAAGAAAATTTCAATAATGATGGATTTAGCAATTATTCATATATACCTTTTTATAATACTTTCTCTGGAACCTATGATCAAAAAGCTAATCCTAATTTTGGAGGTTATAATCATGAAGTAAATATTTTTTTAATACTAGATATTGAGGGAAATATAATTTGGAACTCAGTTTCAGAAATTGATAATCTCAATACATTTTATAATAGGCCCTATAAAAAATATTTGATTGAAAAAAATCAAGTTATTGAATTTTATATCAATAAAGGAAAAGCTGATTTTAAATATTATGATATAAGAGAAAACTTTTTAAGTAGAAGTAATAATATAAGACTAAATGCTAACGAAAATAAAATTATAGTAAAAACAGAAACTAATCCAGAAGGAACAAGAAATTGGTTTGAAAATATTTTTTATACTTATGGTGTCCAAAAGTTGAAAGAAACTAATCCAGAAAATAAAATTAAAATAGTTTTTTATATTTCTAAAATTGAAATTCATTAAATGATATATCTCTAGTTACTAAATACATTTATATTTGTAAATAAATGACAAATAAATCTAGATTGTTTAATGAAGCAAGATTAGAAATTACCATCAATAGACTTTGTCATCAATTAATTGAAAACCATAACTCCTTTTCAGATACTGTACTAATTGGACTTCAACCAAGAGGTATTTATTTTTTAGATCGTATAATAAAAATTTTAAAAAATATTTTAAATAAAGAGGTTCAATCAGGAATTTTAGATACTACATTTTACAGGGATGACTTCCGATCAAGAACTATTCATAAAGCTAGAGAGACTTTGATCCCCATTTTGGTTGATGATAAAAATGTTGTAATTATAGATGATGTTCTATTTACCGGTAGAACTGTCAGATCTGCAATGGAAGGCATTATGAATTTTGGTAGACCAAAAAAAATTGAGTTACTAGTTTTAGTTGATAGAAAATATACAAGAGATATCCCTGTAGAACCAACTTATTGTGGTATTAAGATAAACACAATTACTTCTGACAGAGTAGAAGTTAATTTAGCTGAACAAGGTTTTGAAAAAGATAATATATGGTTAATTAATTAGATGGATAAATTAATATCAAAAGATTTATTAGGAATAAAAAATTTATCAATTGATGAAATAAATTTAATCTTTGAGACTGCTGATAAATTTAAAGAGGTATTACAGAGGCCAATAAAAAAAGTTCCTTCACTAAGACATATGACTATTGCTAATGTTTTTTTTGAAAATAGTACAAGAACTAAGTTATCATTTGAAATTGCTCAAAAAAGATTATCTGCTGATATTTTAAATTTCTCATCATCTGTTAGCTCTGTAAAAAAAGGAGAATCACTTTTAGATACAATTAACAATATTTTAGTTATGAAGGTTGATATGATTGTCATGAGACACCCAAATCCGGGAGCTCCACATTTTATCGCAAAAAATATAAATGCAGCTGTTATTAATGCTGGGGATGGAACTCATGAACATCCAACTCAAGCATTATTAGATTCATATACAATAAAAGAGAAACTTGGAGATCTCAAAAACAAGAAGGTAGCTATAATTGGAGACATATATCATTCTAGAGTTGCTATTTCTAATATTTATGCTCTACAGAAACTTGGGGCTAAGGTAATGCTTTGTGGTCCAACAACTTTGATTCCTAAGTATATACACTCTCTTGGGGTTTTAATTGAAAATAATATTGAGAATGCTTTAAAATGGTGTGATGTTGCTAACGTATTAAGGCTTCAACTTGAAAGACAACAAAATATTTTTTTTCCGTCTTTAAGAGAATATAGTCTCTACTTTGGAATTAATAAAAAATTACTCAATAAAATAAATAAAGATATAATTATAATGCATCCAGGACCTATCAATAGAGGGATTGAGATAAATAGTGATGTTGCAGATTCTAGTAACTCCCTGATATTAGAACAGGTAGAAAATGGAGTAGCAATAAGAATGGCCGTTATGTATCTCCTATCATTAAACAAAGTTTAGTGATTATTTTTTTTTATTTATTTATATCAGTTTTATTAGTTGTTACTTTAAGTTCTTATTTTAAAATAAATCCAGCATTTTCTCTTTTTATTGGCTCATTTTTTTTGGGAATTCTTTTACAAATGAACTTGAGTGAAATAATTGATTATCAGTTTGAAGGATTTATTATTTCTTTAGAAGGTATTGGAGTTATATTATTATTAGGGTGTCTAATAGGTCAATTTCTTTTTGAATCAAAATCAATAAAAAAGTTTGGAAATATATTATTAAACTCTTTGAATAATAATTCTTTACTTTCAATGAATTTGATAGGGTTGTTTGTAGGAACTGTAGTTTTTTGTGACTCTGCATTTATTATTCTAAACGGAATCTCAAAATCAATTGCATCATCTTCATATTTCTCTTTATTAAGCTTGAATCTTTCACTCTCAGGAGGGTTATATGCATCACATACACTTATTCCACCTACACCAGGCCCAATAGGAGCAATTAATAATTTTAATATGATTAATCATATTGGATACGTAATGATTTTTGGATTCTTAATTTCTTTACCAGCGTCAATCACATCATTTATTTTTGCAAGAAATCTATTAAAGGAAAGGAATATAATTACACCTATCTCTAAAAAAAAGAAATCAAAACCTCATATTTTTTCATATTTAAGTATAATTATTCCATTGATAATTATAGGATTAGGCTCACTATTAAATTTTATTGACATTAATGAAAATGATTCTTTTATTAATTTTATAAAAAAGATTTGCAATCCAAAATCTGCTCTTTTTATTGGATTAATTTTTTCAATAATTATTCCAAGAAAAGAAAAAAACATTTCAAAAATTTTTAAAAATTCAATGAAAGATTTTATTCCTATAATTTCTGTAACAACTATGGGGGCAGCATTTGGAAATATTATTAAAAATTCAAATTTATCTAAGATTCTTCCTTCTATAATTCAAATCAATGAAATAAGTATTATCTATATTCTTTTAATAAGTTTTTTTTTAAGTGCTTTATTCAAAACTAGTCAAGGGTCAAGTACATCCTCTATGATTATTGTTAGCTCAATAATTTTTCCAATAATTTCAGAATATGGATTTGGTGTTTTTGAATTAACTATGGTAATATTATCAATCGGATGTGGTTCAATGATGATATCACATATTAATGACTCTTACTTCTGGATAGTAATAAAAAGTTCTAATCTAAATTTAAATTCTGGTTTAAAGTATTTTTCATTATTAACAATCCTCCAAAGTTTTATTGGTTTTCTATTCATTCTAATACTAACTTCTTTATTCTCAGTATAAGCAAGTTTTATAAACTATTGACGTCTAAACCCGTATACTCATGAAAAAAAAACAATGAATAAATTTGTCTACCTTCTTTTATTATTAATATCATTCCATTTACCCGCTCAAGATAGATCTCAGTGGAGAGGAGGGTCATCTGGCTTTCAGAACTTTCAGATGTCAAATATGATAGTTAAAGGGAAACTTATCGATCCTAATTCAAATGAAGGATTGTCATATGCTACAGTATCAATTGTCACCTATGATTCTATTTTAGTTTCAGGGGGAATAACTGATGAAAAAGGAAAATTTCAAATTGAAATAAATCCTCTTAAAATGATGGAAAAAATTAGATCTGAAAGAAAACAACAATCAAAAGGAAATCCTATGGAATTGATTGCAGAGATAACTTATGTAGGATATAAATCTATAAGAGTGAGTATACCCTTTTCTAGAGAAAATAGAGAATATGATCTTGGAGATATAAGTTTAGATACGGATGCAACAGCTCTAGATGAGGTAATGGTTAGAGCTGAAAAAAGTAGTCTTGAATTAAAATTAGACAAAAGAGTATTTAATGTTGGTAAAGATTTAAGTAATAAAGGAGGAACTGCTGAAGAAATTTTAGAAAATATACCATCAATTGATCTTGATATTGAAGGTAATATTAGTCTTAGAGGTTCACAAAGTGTCAGAATACTTATTGATGGAAAACCTGCAAGTATGATGGGGTTTGATGGACCTAATGCATTTAAACAGCTTCAAGGTAATGAAATAGATCAAGTTGAAATCATTACTAATCCATCTTCTAGATATAGTGCAGAAGGCTCTTCTGGGATTTTAAATATTATCTTAAAAAAAGATAAATTGAAAGGTGTTAATGGCTCTATAAATTTAAATACTGGATATCCTCTCCAAAATGGATTGTCAACAAATATTAATTATAGAAAAAGTAAATTCTCAGTATTTGGATCAGTTAATTTAAATCAGAGAGAGAATAAAGGGGGTGGTTTTACTAATTCAGATTTTTATTTATCAGATACAACCTATTCTTCTAGTATAGATCGTGAGAGAATGAACAATGATAAATCTGTAGGTGGTAGAGTTGGTTTCTCATTATTTCCAAATAACAATAATATTTTTAACTTTTCTTTTGGGTTTAGATCTAGTGATGATGATGGAAACAGTAATAATTTTTATAAAGATTATTCATCAAATGGTGAATTAATTGGTGAGAGTAAAAGATTTGAGAATTCCAGTAGAATTAGCGACAACTATAATTATAACTTATCTTATACCAAAAATTTTAATAAGAAAGGACACAATTTAAAATTAGACTATTCGTGGAGTAGTAATAATTCGGAAAACTTAAGTAGATATAATGAACCATTAATAACATTGAACCAAAGGACAAATCAAATTAGTGAGAGATATGATGAAAATATTAGACTTGATTACATTTATCCTTTTAACTCAGATAAAGGTAAACTTGAACTTGGATTTAGGAGAGATTATGATAAAATGAATAGTAATTATATTGCCGAACAATTATATGATGAAAGATGGATTATAATTCCTCCATCTAACACTTATGACTATTACCAAGATGTAAATGCTTTATATATTCAGTTAGGAAATCAATCTGGAAAATTTTCTTACCAGCTAGGTTTAAGATATGAAGACACAGATTTTTTTGCTAATCTAATAGATACTCAAGAAATTACTAAATTGAAGTATTCAAATTACTTTCCTTCTGGGTTCTTAACCTATGAATTTAATGAAAAACAATCAATACAACTTAGTTATAGCAAAAGATTAAGAAGACCCAGATTTTGGGATTTAAATCCATTTTACGGTCTTGGTGATAGTAGATCAAATTTTGTTGGAAATCCATTCTTAGACCCCGAATTAACAAACTCATATGAAATTGGATTTTTAAGTGAATTTGAAAAAGGTAATATCTATGCAGGAACTTATTACAGACATACAAATGATGTAATAGAAAGAATCTTTGATGTAAATGATCAGGGATACGCTGTTTTTAAGCCTGTTAATTTAGGTTATACTAATGCATATGGAGTTGAGATAAATGGTTCTCTAGAATATAATAAATGGTTAAAAACTACTGGCTCATTAAATTTCTTTCAGTCTGAAACAGAAGGAGAATATGAGCCCATAAATGGAGGAAGAACTCAGAATTTTTATGCTAAATCTTATAGTTGGAGAACAAGGATAAGTAATAATTTAAAAATGTTTGATAATAAATTAGAAGGTCAATTAACTTTTGATTACAGAGGGCCATCTGAATCCCCTCAAGGAAAAAATTTATCATCATATGGAATTGACTTTAGCTTATCGAAAGATATATTTAAAAATAAAAAAGGAACTTTATCATTTACAGTTAGAGATTTAACAAAATCTAGATTAAGAAGATACGAAAGAGGAGGTAAACCAGATGATAATTATTTCACTGTTGGAGAATATTCATGGAGACGTTCTCAGGAATTTAGATTATCACTACAGTATAGAATAAATCAAAATAAGAGAAGAGGAGGTCAAAGAGGAGATTTTGATTCCGGAGATTTTCAAGATAATGGACAACTTTTTGGAAATTAAAAAATAATAAATATTTTTATACGATAACAGTATAAATTGTATCTATCATCTTTACAAAAATTTATTTTAAAAAAGTCTATTCATAACTTAAAAAATGAAAATCTTAGCATGTACTCAGATGAGATTGTTAAATTTCAAATATCAGAAAGTCAAGAAAAGAACATAGACTTAGTTAATTTATCCATTGATGATCTTTTAAAGATCAATGAAAAATCAGAAAACTCTTTTGAAGAAAAAAAAGGTTATATTGAGCCTGACTCTGATGCTCACGCTCATATTTATTTTTATGAGCCAGTTATAGACTATTTTAAAATAATTCCTAAAGAAAAATTTAGAGGTAAAGAATCAAAAAATTTTAAAAGCATGAGTGACTCTCGTAAAGAATTTGAAACCAGAAAGAGAAAATATCAAAGAGTCGATGGAAATCATAAAAAAGGAATAATTAGAGGTGAGTGTAAGTTTTTAAAAAAATCAAAGGCTTCCTTAAGTAGATCTTTTACTTCATTAGTTGAAAAAAATTTATTAAGAAGAATATCAATCATAAATTATTATAAAAAAGAAATTGGAATTGGGTTTAATTTAACAGAAAAAGGAAAAAACATTATTGATGAAATATAATCATTGCTTAAATATTCTTTTTTTTATTTTTATATCATGTGAAAACAGAAATGAGTTTAAATCTCAATCACCTCGCATAAAATCAAAAATTATAATTGAATCTCCATCAAATAATGAGATATATTACAAAGGTGATTCTATTCTAATAAACATAAAAAATAATGTAGATAATAAAGAGCAAAATCGTTATAAATTATTAATAAATAGTGATACTATTAATTTTGATAAAAAAATAAAGATTTCATCAAATGTTTTCAAGCATTATGGAAGAAATAGTATAAAAGTAATGAGCCAAAATCTAGATGATAAAATTAACATAACTTCAAAAAGTTTTTTTATTTATCCAAAAGAAAAACCTCAAACTTTAAATTATGAATTAATTAGAATAATGGCTCATGATAAAAGTTCATATACCCAAGGACTACTAATTAAAAATGGAAAATTCTATGAAAGCTCAGGACAATACGGTAAATCTTTTCTAAGGGAAACTGACTTTGAAAATGGGAAAATAATTAGAGAAAAAAAAATAGGTGATAGTTTCTTTGCTGAAGGGATTACTATATATGAAAATAAACTTTTTATGCTAACATGGAAAAGTAAAGTGTGTTTTGTCTATGATATGAATTCTTTTAATATTATTCAAGAATTTAAATATAAAACTGAGGGTTGGGGTCTATCTACATTTAATGATCAAATTGTGATGAGTGATGGTTCAGAAAAAATTTATTTTAGAAATCCAGGTAGTTTCGATATAGAAAAAATAATTGAAGTTTATGATAATAATGGAAAAGTTAATAATATTAATGAATTAGAAGTTATTAATGATGAGATTTATTGTAATATATATGGTGAAGATATTATTTTAAAGATTAATCCAGAAACAGGTATTGTAGAAGGAAAACTAGATTTGCAAAATATATTTAATAGAAAAAACTATTCAGATAAAATAGATGTTATGAATGGAATAGCTTACAATGATGAGACTCAAACAATTTTTATAACTGGAAAATGGTGGCCTTCAATGTATGAGATTAAATTAAATTAATAAAGTATGAAATTAAATGAAATAACAAAGAGAATTATAGAACTATCACAGAAAGGAAGTGGCAAAATAGAGTCTAAAATTAAGTTTATTTTTAATGATGGATGTGTATTTATAGATGATACTGTAACTCCAACTATAATCAATAATGATAATAATGAAGCACATTGCTCTATAATCATAGATAATAAAGAATTTGAAAAAATTCTTAATAAAGAGACTGACTCAATGCAGGCATTTATACTTGGGAAAATGAAAATAGAAGGTGAAATGACAGTAGCTATGAAATTATCTTCATTATTTGACTAATTTTTTTGTTGTGCGCATGAGAAGAGTCGAACTTCCACGACTAATTCAAGTCACTAGGCCCTCAACCTAGCGCGTCTACCAATTCCGCCACATGCGCATAAGTTATTTTTTTCTTTGTGTCCAAATTTCATACTTTGGATCTCCTTTTGAACTAAAACCTTTATGATGCCAATCACCTTCAATTATCTCATAATCAAACTTAAGTGAGTTGCCAACAGTATTTGAATCTCTTGAAAAAAATTCTATATTTTCAGTATAAGTACCATCTATAGTTGAATAGTATCCCCCACCCGTTCCATAAAAACCTTTTTTTGAAGTATCATATGCAACCCATTGAAATCTTCCCCCAGCTAAAATTTTCATTGTTTTTCTAGGTTGATTAACATTTCTAGACCTCATCTCTCCCTGCCTTTCTATTCCACTCATTAACCATGAACCAGTTAACTCATTTTCTGATTCATATTTCTCGAAAAAATTATTTTCAATTATTAATTTAGAACCTTTATCTCCATTGGCTAATTTAAAACTGGAATAAAATATTGTATCTCCAACTTGTGATGTATCTTGAGAATTAAATTCTATTACTTCATAATAATTTTCACCAAAAAAATAACTACCTCCAGAAGTAGATATAAATTCTTTTTTATCTAAATCAAACTTTGTAATTGTATAAAATCTATCTGAATAGATTCTAATTTCTTGCAGTCCATTATCTTTCAAAAACCATGCAGTATTAGTTAATGAAGAATTAAATAAGTTTATAAATAAACTGAGAATAAATAGTTTAAACATTATCATTAAGCATTACTGGCATAACTAACATAGTTATTTCTTCATTATCTTTTGATTCATCTGGAAGAATTAATCCAGCTCTATTAGGCTCCGATAGTTTCAATATTACTTTATCAGAATGAAGATTAGAAATCATTTCAATTAAAAATTTAGCATTAAATCCTATTTCAATATCATCACCATCATGATCACATGAAATCCTTTCATTTGCTTCATTTGAAAAATCTAAATCTTCGGCAGATATTAAAATTTCAGAGCCAGAAATTTTTAATCTAACTTGATTTGTAGTTTTATTAGCATAAATTGAAATTCTTTTCAAAGAGCCAAGAATATCTGTTTTAGAAATAGTAATTGTATTTGAATTGTTAGCTGGAATAACATTATCATAATCGGGATACCTTTCATCAATCAGCCTGCAAACCATTTTAATATTATCAAAAGAAAAAAATGCATTAGATGCATTAAAATCAATCTTAATTTGAGATGATTTATCTGAAGGTAATATTGATCTTAATAAATTAAGAGACTTCCTTGGTAATATCATATCATGATCTATTTCATCCCCATTAATATCTGTTGTAACATATTTAACCAATCTATGTCCGTCAGTAGAAACAAAAGTAGAATGCTTTGAAGATAATTTAAAGAAAATTCCTGTCATAGCGGGTCTTAATTCATCGGTACTAGTAGAAAAAATAGTATTTGAAATAGCTGAATTTAAAATATCAGAATCTATTTCAGCCGAATACCCATCATTTACGTTTGGAACTTTAGGGAAATCAGTAGAATTTTCACCTGCTAATTTGTATCTACCATTATCTGAATTTATTTCAATATTATAATTGTTATCATCAATAGAAAAAGTAACAGGCTGTTCAGGTAGATTTTTTAAGGTCTCAATAAGAATTTTTGCAGGTATAGCAATACTTCCATCTTCTTTAGACTCAACTTGGAGCTCAACCATTACTGAAGTTTGTAAGTCAGATGCTGTTATTAGTAAATTACCACTTTCAATTTCAAATAAAACATTTTCTAAAATTGGGACTACAGGATTTGAAGTAATTACACCACTAATAGCATTAAGATTTTTAAGCAGATAAGATGATGAAACAATAAAATTCATTTTTTAAATATTTAAGAGAGTAAATTTATAAATAATTATTAATCTTCTTCTGTAAAATTTAGAGTTTTACCATCATTACTATCAGAGACATCATTATCTAAATAAATATTTTTTCTTTTGTATGCAGGAATAGCTAGTTTCTGCTCAATAGAGCTGTCTTTAAAGCTTTTATTATTAAAATTTAGAATTCTTTTTTTTCTCTTGATTAAATATTCATTTTTTTTATCAGAAGATTCATCAAGTTCTAAAGAGTCTGTAGAGTCTAACTCTTCAATCACAACTTCATCACTCCTATCATTAGTATTTTGAATTATGGTCTTTTCAACAGAGTCTTCATATTCATGGTATTCATCATCAATATTATGAACAACTTCTTCAAAAATTTCATTTTCATTATTAATGAACTCAAAATTATTTTCCTCAAATAAATTTGTTTGAGAATTTATATTATTTGAAATAGTTTTAAATTCATCAATACCATTTTCACTATTTGAAAATCCAGTAGCGATTATTGTTACCTTTACTTTATCGTCTAACTCACCATCGATTGCTGTTCCAAAAATTATTTCGACATCATCTGATGATGTATCATTAACTAGTTTTGTAATTGTATTCAACTCGATAGTAGTCAACTCATAATCACCTCCACCGGATACAATATTCAAAAGTATTTTCTTAGCTCCTTCAATATTTCTATCATTAAGCAATGGTGAATTAATTGCGTTTTCTATTGCTTCTTTTGCTCTATTTTCACCTGAAGCTTCAGCAGATCCCAAAACAGAAGTTCCAGCATTTTTCATCACAGTTTTAACATCTTCAAAATCAACATTGATTTGACCTGGAACAGTAACTATTTCAGCTATACATTTTGCACTAGTTGAAATTATATCATCAGCTTTCTCAAAAGCTTTTGATTGACTCAAATCACCATAGATTTCTATTAATCTTTGGTTAAGTATAGTGATTACACTATCACAACCTTTTTTTAACTCCTCAACTCCATTAAGAGCTTTCTGCATTTTTGATTTACCCTCGAAATCAAAAGGTAGTGTAACAATCCCAACAGTTAATATATCAAGTTCTTTAGCTATTTGAGCAATAATTGGAGCAGCTCCTGTACCTGTACCTCCTCCCATTCCAGCAGTAATAAATAACATTTTTGTCCCATCATTTCTTAATAATTCTCTAATCTCATGACTACTTTCAAGAGCTGCCTCTTTTCCTTTTACAGGATTAGCTCCAGCACCAAGACCTTTTGTTAATTCCATACCAATTTGAAGCTGATTTTTGACGCTAGATGAATGTAAAGCTTGAATATCAGTATTACATATTATAAACTCAACATTTCTTATACCTATTGAGTTCATATAATTTACTGCATTACTTCCTCCACCACCGACACCAATTACCTTTATTATTGATTTATGATGAGAAGGAATATCAAATTCAAATACCATCTTAATTAAAAATTATTATCTTTAAATTCAGTCAAATCATCATCCTTTAAGAAACCTTTAATTCTTTCAGTAACTAATTTTCCAAAATTATTTACTTTAGGAATCGATGAGTTATTGAAAGATGAGTTATCACTTCCAGATATTAGTGAATCTGAATTAATAAAATCCCATAAAAGCAATCCAACTGAGGTAGAATATTTTGGATATTCTAAATTTACAATTTCAGACTTAGTTAGGTATGACGATGGGTACCCTTTTCTTACATCTAAACCAGTAATGTATTTAACCTGCTGTTTCAAATTAAGTAATTGAGAGCCTCCTCCTGTAATAACTATACCTGCTGATAATTTTTCACTCATACCACTATTTAATATCTCCTGATGTACTTTTTCAAAAATCTCTTCCATTCTTGCCTCAATAATTTTGTAAAGATTATCTAATAAAATTTTTTTATCTTCTCTTTGACCTTCACCCTTGATTTTAACGTATTCTTTTACAGGTCTTTTAACATACAAAGCTTTTCCAAATTTTATCTTTAAAGCCTCAGCATGATGTCTAGGTAATCCTAATCCTTCTTTGATATCTTGAGTTACTATATCACCTCCAAGTGGTATAACTGCAGTATGTCTAATTATATTATCATGAAAGATTGATATATCAGTTGTTCCCCCACCTATATCAACTAAACAAATTCCATCTTCCTTATCACTTTCATCTAAAAGAGCTAAACTTGAGGCAATAGGTTCTAAAATTAAGTTTTTACACTTAACATTAGATCTTCTTATGGACTCTTCCATAATTTTAATATCAACCTTATTAGCACTTATTATATGAAAATCTGCTTCTAATTTTTTTCCAAACTCACCAATTGGATCAACAGATTCGTGATCTTCATCAATAGTGAATTTTTGATGCATACTATGAATTATTTTATGATTAGTAGGTATTACAGCCATTTTAGACCTTTCCTTCAGCATTTTAATATGACTAAGATTAATTTCAACTGGTTCTTCATCATTAGCTTGCAACCCAATTGAATGGTGAGTACTAAAGCTTCTGATATGTTTTCCAGCAATTCCAACATTCACATACTCAATAGGTATCTGAGCCATAGAACTTGCTTTTGATATTACTTCCTTTATTTTAGAAGTTGCCTTAATTAAATTTTGAATCATACCCTCTGAAACACCCTCTGATTCTGTTTCAGCAAAACCTATAATATTTAATTTATTTTTTTCTGTTCTTTCAGCAATAATTGCACAAATTTTTGAAGTCCCAATATCTAAAGCAGTAAAATATTTTTGTAGGTTTTTCATTAATTAACTCTTATCACAGATAATTTGATTTTTATACATAACATTAATTGTATTATATGTATTCCATCCCTTTGAAGGAATGATTTTTTCATAAAAAAGTAATACTTTTTCAAATTTTTCATTCAAATCTTCAGGATACCCAAAAATAATTTTTTGTTTTGAAAATTGAGGATGAATGACAATATTTTTATTTGGTTTTATCTCAATTTCTGAAATAAGTTTTGAAAAAAATTCATCACTGCTTATATACTTAATCAGCATCAAAAAATCTTTGCCGAATTCAGATGAAATATTATTTAATTCATTCAATTCAAATTCATTGTTCATATGAATTAAAATAACTCTTTTAGAAAATTTTGATGAAATTGGGAATAAGTGTCCATCCTCATCAAAATAATTACCAGAATATTCACCAGAAACTATTCTTGCTATAGGATTATATTGAGAAATACTTACGTTTATATTTTTAGATAGATCTTTATGTATTATTACATTTTTAATATGAGGAATTGAAAAGAAATAATTTTCTAAATTATTAATATTAATATTTTGAGAATCTTTCTGAATTTCTTTAATAATTAAATTCTCTATTAATTTTTTTCCTAGAAAAGAACTATCCGTTTTTATTTTGATTCTATTAATTGAGTTTGATTTCTCAAGTTTAAAAAAATTTATAAAAAATAATATTAAAATAAATATTGAAGTTATTGAAAAAGTATTTTGTAATTTTTTAATCATACTAATTCATATATTTTATTAACAATTTTGTCAGTTGCATTCGGAGATGCTAATTTTGAAAGAGAGTTTTTCATTTTTTTCATTTTTTTACTATCAGTTAATATATCTAAAGCTTTTTTTATCATTGAATTTTTTGCTTCAGAATCACTGATGATTTCACAACCTCCTTTTAAATAAATCTCTTTCGCATTTTTATTTTGGTGATCATCTACCACATTAGGAGAAGGAATTAGAATTAATGGCTTAGAAACTACACATAATTCTGAAATTGCAACTGCACCAGCTCTAGATATAATAATATCTGCAACATTATATGCTAAATCCATTCTCTGAATAAATTCTTTTATAACTATATTTTCTTCATTAATTTTTTTTGATAATATATTTTTAAAATAAAATTTTCCTGTCTGCCATAAAAACTGAACGGATGATTCTCTTATTAATGAAATATTATTTATTACACCTTCATTAATACTTTTTGCACCTAAACTTCCCCCAAGAATTAAAATTGTTTTTTTGGATGATTTTAGCCCAAAATATTTAAAAGGATCTTCATTATTCTCTAAAGAGAAATTCCTTATGGGATTGCCATAGTTAAAAACAATATTTTTTATAAAAAAAGAATTTACACTCTCATATGATGAAAATATATATTTGACTTTTTTTGATAAAATTCTATTTGTCAAGCCTGGAAAAGAATTCTGTTCCTGAATTGCAGTTTTATAATTTAATAAATTTGAAATAAATAAAAATGGTCCAGATGAATATCCACCAAAACCTATCACAATATCTGGTTTAAATTTCATTAAAACAGAAATGGATTTAATTAAGGAAAAAATTATTTTGAGTGGTAATGAAAAATTTTTAAAGATAAAAGGAATACCTAAGAATAGAACGTTTAAAAGTATTGATGATCGTTTTATTCCTGAAATCCATAGTCCTGTTATTTGAAAATTATGCTTTGGGATAATTTCCATTTCCATTCTATCTTTTGATCCAACAAATAAAATTTCATTTTTATTATTAATTTCCCTAATCTTTTCCGCAATTGACAACATTGGGAATATATGGCCTCCTGTTCCTCCCCCACAAAGAATTACTTTAATTTTTTTTTCTTTATACATACCCCTTTTCTTTTTCATTTTGTCTACTTACACTCAATATAATTCCTAATGTTATTCCAGTGAAAAGTTGAGATGTTCCTCCCATACTTACTAAAGGTAAAGTAACTCCAGTAACTGGTAATAAACCCACAACAACACACATATTTGTTATAGCCTGAAAAACTAATGCAAAGCTCAAACCAGCACTTAGTAACCCTCCAAAAGGTCTATCTGAATTTAAAAATATCTTTAAACCTCTATACAATAAAAACAGATATAATATTAAAATTGTTACTCCCATAATAAACCCATATTCTTCAACTATAATAGCATAAATAAAGTCAGAAGATGATTGAGGGAGAAAGTTTTTTTGATTACTGTTACCAGGTCCTTTTCCAAAAAAACCTCCAGTAGAAACAGCAATATAAGCTTGCTCAAGCTGATATGGTAAATTTTCCTTATTCATGAAATCTTCCACCCTACTTAATGCAGTATAACCTCTCTGACCAGTCAATAAAGCAATGCCTCCACTTAATATAACAAAAAATACAAGTAGGGATAAATGAGAAATTTTTACTCTGGAAATAAACATCAGTAGTATAGAGGTGGCACCTAAAATCAATGATGTAGATAAATTAGTAAGTGCAATAAATAAACATATTAAAGCAATCCATATAAAAGGAATTACTAAAGTTTTAATATTTTCTAGTTCATTCTGCTTCTTAGCCAAAAAACTTGATAGGTAAATAATCAATGACAACTTTGCTAAATCAGATGGTTGAAAAGCCATATTAATAATTGGAACTTTGATCCATCTAGATGCTTCATTAATATTCTCACCAAATTGATAAGTAATAATCAAAAGTGGTATAGAAATTATAAGTCCAATAAAAGAAATTTTTGAATAATATTTATAATCAATTCTGTGAGAAAACCACATTGCTATAAAGCTGAATGATATTAAAAAGAAATGTTTAAGTAAGAAAAATTCTGTATTACCACTCTTCTGTTGAAAAGCAAGTAAGCTTGTAGAACTGTAAACAGATAGTAACCCAACAACAGATAATATAATAGCAATTACCCATATATATCTATCTCCTTGAATATTATTATTTAACCACCTAATCATCTTATCGTAATTTTAAAGTTGCTAATGTCATTATTGCTAATAAAATAGTTACCATCCAAAATCTTGCGACAATCTTAGTTTCATGAATACCTTTTTTCTGGAAATGATGATGAAGAGGAGCCATTAAAAAAACTCTTTTCCCAACTCCGTACTTATTTCTTGTATATTTAAAGTATAAAACTTGTATTATTACTGATAAATTCTCCACTAAAAATACTCCGCAAAGTAGAGGAATCAATAGTTCTTTTTTTACAATAATAGCAAGTACCGCAATTATTGCACCAATAGACAAACTCCCTGTATCTCCCATAAATACTTGAGCAGGATATGAATTATACCATATAAAACCAATACAAGCTCCTACAAAAGCAAAAGAAAATATTACTAACTCTCCTATATTAGGTATATATATAATATTTAGGTAATCTGAAAAAATTATATTGCCAGAAAGATAAATAAAAATTGAAAGTGTTATTCCAATAATTGCAGAGGTTCCTGCCGCTAATCCGTCTAGTCCATCAGTAATATTAGCACCGTTTGAGACTGCTGTAATAATAAAAATAATAATTAAGCTATATAGTAACCATGAATAATCTTGTAAACTATCAGGTAATAACCATTTATAATTAAACTCATTATCCTTAACAAAAGGAATAGTTGTAATTAATTCTTTCGAGTCAAAATGATCAATTCCTTTTTCCAAATTTTCTTGAGATATTGACTCTGTGAAATTTCTAACAACAATGGATTCATTAGTTATAATAAAATATGAAATTATAATTCCAATTATTACTTGACCTATTATTTTGAATCTTCCCTTTAAACCGTCTTTATTACTTCTTTTAATTTTTAAATAATCATCAATAAAACCTATTATGCCAACGAATAAAGTAACTAATAACATCATAAGTATATATATATTATTTAAGTCAGCAAATAATATAGTTGGAATAAGAATTGAAATTAGGATAATAATTCCTCCCATTGTAGG
>JAYPDR010000025.1:0-18798 GCA_038125345.1 Marinoscillum sp.
ACTTCAACTTTTAAAGATTTATAATTAGTTCCATTTGTTTCATTAAACTCTCTGTGAGCATTATCGCAAAATGGTAATTTTTTACTGAGTCCACAAGTACAAAAACTATACTTTATCCCTCTATTAAGTTTTAAATATTTCTTTGTTTTATTGACCATGTAAAATAAAATTCAGACACTATAGTTCCATCATCTAGTGTACCAATTGATTTTGTTTCAACTTCTACACCTTTCTTTGTGATAATAGCTTTTTCAACAGTATTAAAAATTTTACTTCCATCATTACATGTGAAAGTTGTTGTTCCAGTAGCTTTTTTAAAGTACTGAGATCTCATTTTTGTGACTATATATGCGATAGAGGGGCTTTTGCCTTCAACTGCTAATGCAACCATTGAGGCACTGGATAACTCTGCACCCATACATTGAACAGCAAAATAGATTGATTTGAATGGGTTTTTGTTTTGCCATCTATAATAAAATCTAAAAGGAATTTTAGCTATTGCTTTTTTTGAGTCAAGATATTTTAATTTCATGCCAGAAAACCAACCCATAGGTACGTTGATTAAGAAAAATAAGGAAAAGGTTATGGGATTTAAAAAATTATTTTTTAATGAGTTTTGCTTTTTATCTAATTCAATATTCATTTTATTTTTTTGTTAATGAATATAATAACTTCATTGTGATATAGAAAATAATTGAAAAAACTAAAAAATAAAAAATCCAATTTATTTCAATTAGTTCTTTTCTTAATTTATAATTCTCCATCAGCCTAATTAAGAAAAATAAGATACTAATACCTAATAATCCATTTTTAATATTAATCAGTGATTTTTTTATATTAAAATGATTAATTGGTCTTTTATAGTTTGAGAAGGATGGGAGAATTCTATTAGTCTTAGAAAAATATATTTTAACTTCTTCTTGAAATTTATTTTTTAAAAAATTTTCTTCAACAAGAATTATTTTATAATAAATTAAAATAAAAAATAATGTTACTGTGATGGTGAGAATTGTATCAGAAAGAAGTAAAATAATACCCAACCAGTTTAAATAATTAGCTAAATAAAGAGGATTTCTAAGAACAGAATAAATCCCAGTTGTATTAAGTTTTTCCGCTATTTGTTTTTTAGTGTTTTTCCCTGAAGTCTTATCATAAGCATATCCAACCGCAAGAACTCTTATTATTAATCCAGATAGAGAGATAATCAAACATAGTATATATTTTTCATCTGAAATAATTACATCATTTATTAAAAAATAAATAGTACAAATAAATATAATTGGGACAGGAGTTACACCCCGATATCTAAATAAAAAATTACCATGAGATAGTTGTTTATCTGATATCATTTCTACCAGAATATTGCATAGAGCATAGCAGTGATTATCAATACTGTAAATGCTGGTATATTAAAAGAAGGATTAGTGTAAAATAAATCTTTAGATAATTTTATTGCTTTTGGATTATCTCTATTCCCTTCCAGGTAACTAATCAAATATATAATAAACATAGTCACTAGAAAAGTTATTCCCATTTGATGGAGAAAAGGAATTTCACCAATAAATAAATTCTGAGCGAAATTAGGTATAAAATCAATCCATCCTTTAGGTACAACTTTAAAGTACATTGCTACAGGTATAGACAATAATATCCCCCAAATAGCACCATTATTTGTAGCTTTTTTGTAAAAAAGTCCCATGATAAATACAGCTAATATTCCTGGACTAACAACCCCAGTATATTCTTGAATTGCCTGAAATACTTGACCAAGATTACCAAACATTGGTGCAATTAACATAGCAATAAACAATGAGAAAATCACAACAATTCTACCAACTTTCACTAATTCTTTGTCTTCAGCATCTCTATTAAATATCTCTTTATAGATATCCATAGTAAAAATTGTAGAGGTTGAATTCAACATAGATGCTAAAGATGATACTATAGCTGCTGCTAGTGCTGCAAGAATCAAACCTTTTATTCCAACAGGAATATAATTTTTAATCAACCAAGGAGCTGCGTTGTCATTTAGAATTTTTCCATCTGAAGATATAAATCCTGAGGCTTCTGGAAATACTAATACACCAGTATCTGGATCTAAATTAATTACATAAGCAATTATACCTGGTAAAACAACAAAGATTGGAATAATTAACTTCAAGAATGCAGCAAATGCTATACCTTTTTGAGCTTCTCCTAAATTTTTTGCAGCAAAAGTTCTTTGAATTATATATTGATTAAATCCCCAATAGTATGTATTAGCTATCCACATACCTCCAATAAGTACTGCTATCCCAGGGAGATCAAAGTATGCATCTCTTCCGTCAGGAGTAATAATTTCTCCTTTTGATAGAATCATAGAAAATCTCTCTGGAACTGTATTGTAGACATAAGATAGTCCTTCAATAATTCCACCTCCTGGAGTTACATAAGTAAGAGCAATTCCTGTCATTAAAATGCCTCCAAAAATTAAAATTACTACTTGAACAACATCAGTCCATGCTACTGCAGATAATCCTCCCCAAACTGAATAAGTCAACGCAAATAATCCCAAACCTATTATACTTGTTGTTATTAAACTACCATCTCCATTACCAAAAATAGTATCCATTGCTTTTCCACCTAAATACATTACAGAGGTGAGATTTACAAAAACAAATAAGCTTATCCAGAATACAGCTAAAATTGTTTTTAGATTATTACTATATCTTTTTTTTACGAACTCTGGAATAGTATAAATTTTTTTTTCAATGTATATAGGAAGAAAAAATTTTCCAACTACAAGAAGAGTGATTGCTGCCATCCATTCATATGTTGCAATAGCTAGACCTAGTGCAAAACCTGATCCTGACATACCAATAAATTGTTCAGCAGAAATATTAGCAGCAATTAATGATGCACCTATTGTCCACCAAGGTAAAGACTTGCCTGCTAAAAAATAATCTTCAGCACTTTTTCCTGTACCTTTCTTATCTCTTGAAACATATAGGCCTATTGATAGTATAACTACACAATAAATTAAAAATACAATTATGTCAATTATTTCCATTAGTTTAGTTTAGTTTATTTAATATAATACTTAATATTTATTTGAACTATTTTAACCCATTAAATTTATCATTCATGATTAAAAGTATACTTCTCATATTATTATTTCCCTTATTTGGAATCCTTAATATAGAAAAAAATAAAAATTTAGATCTAAATTCTCAACTTGAAAAACTCATACTTCCTGATGGTTTTAAGATTGAGGTTTATGCATCAGATATAGAAAATGCTAGATCAATGGCAATTAGTCCGTCTGGAATAGTTTTTGTTGGTAATAGAAGAGCAGATAATGTTTTTGCATTGAAAGATACTGATGGAGATCATATAATTGATAAAAAAATTCTAATAACAGATAAGTTAAAAAATATGCCAAATGGTGTTGCATATCATAATGGTGATCTTTATGTAGCTGAGGTAAATAAAATATGGGTTTTTAAAGATATTGAGGAGAATTTAGATTTTCTAGATCAAAATCAAAATTACTCTCAAGAACCTATATTAATTTCTGAAGATTTCCCTTCTGACAGGCATCATGGATGGAAATATATTTCTTTTGGCCCTGATGGAAAATTATATGTTCCAGTTGGAGCTCCTTGTAATATTTGTGAAAGTAGAGATGATGTTTATGCTTCAATTACTAGGATGAATCCTGATGGATCTGAAAAAGAAGTATTTGCCCATGGAGTAAGAAATACAGTTGGATTTACTTGGCATCCTGAAACAGGTAATATGTGGTTTACTGATAATGGAAGGGATATGTTAGGTGATAATTATCCACCTTGTGAGTTAAATAAAATTGAGAAGCCAAATCAACATTTTGGATACCCATATTGTCATGGAGGCGACATTTCTGATCCTGAATTTGGAGAAAAGTATCCTTGCGATGATTTTGTAAAACCTGTTCAAAATTTAGGCCCGCATGTAGCTCCACTTGGTTTGAAGTTTTATACTGGAAATATGTTTCCTGATGAATATATTGGTGATGTTTTTATAGCTGAGCACGGATCTTGGAATAGATCTAAAAAAATTGGCTATCGGATAACTCGAGTAAAAGTTGAAAATTCAAATTCTGTCGGATATGAACCATTTATATATGGTTGGTTAGATGAAGATGAACAAGAGGCTTGGGGTAGACCAGTTGATATTTTAATTTTAGAGGATGGGTCAATGCTTATATCTGATGATTATGCTAATGCTATTTATAGAGTTTACTATGAAGGTTAATTAAATTATATTAACTTCTGGTTCAAGTTCTAAATCAAATTTATTTTTAACATCTTTTATTATATCATCAGAAAGTCTTTTTAATTTTTCCCCTGATCTTTCTCCATAATTTACTAAAACAAGAGCATGTTTATCTGAGACACCAATATTTTTATTTTTATATCCTTTCCATCCACATTTCTCTATTAGCCAGGCTGCTGGTATTTTAAATTTTTTCTTTTCTTCGAAAGAGATTAAATCAATATATTCTTTTTTAATTTTATCGATAGTATTTCTTTCAACTAATGGGTTTTTAAAAAAACTGCCAGCATTACCTAGTTCTGAAGGATTAGGAAGTTTTGAATTTCTAATCTCAATTATTTTATTTCTCAATAAATCTATTGTGATATTGTTTTTGTCCAAGTTGTTAAGGTCTTTATAAGAAAGGTTAAAATTTTCTTTTTTGTTTAACTTAAAATCAACTGAGGTGATAAAAAATTTATCTTTAAATTTATTTTTAAAAATACTGCTTCTATATTCGAATAGACAAGATTTATTATCAAATTTCTTTTCTTTTAGATCATTAATATCAATACCATTTACTGACTCAATAAATGTCTTAACTTCAACACCGTATGCACCTATATTTTGAATTGGTGCAGCACCTACTGATCCTGGAATAAGTGATAAATTTTCAATTCCATAATAATGGTTTTTTACACAGAATGAAACGAAATTATCCCAATTTTCACCAGAGCCTACTTTAATATAAACATTATCATCATCCTCTTTAATTACTTTGATACCTTTAATTGAATTTAAAATTACAACACCATCATAGTCTTTAGTAAATAATATATTTGATCCCTCACCTAAAATTAGCTTATTTTCCCCCTTATAAGTTTTGTTATGTAGAAAACTTAATATTTGATCTTTATTTTTTATTTCAATAAAATACTTTGCATTATGATAGAATCCGAATGTATTAAAAGAAGATAAAGAGATGTTTTTTTTAATACACATTTACTAAGCAATATTTGTAAAAACATATTGTACATCATCATCATCTTCCATTTTGTCAAGCATTTTTTCTATGTCTATAAGTTGTCCCTCAGAGAAAGATACAGGACTTATTGGAATTCGTTTTAATAATGATTTTGATGGCTTTATTTCAAGTTGAGATAGTCCTTTATTTATGTTTCCGTAAGATGAGTAATTTCCATAAATAACAATTTCTTCACCAGATGTATCAATTTCTTCTAACCCATAATCAATTAAAAAAAATTCAATTTCTTCAGTATTTAACCCCTCCTTATCTAAATAAAATACTGCTTTTCTCTCAAACATAAATTCCAATGATCCTGATGCTACTAAGTTACCTTCAGCTTTGTTAAAATATGATTTTACATTAGCTGTAGTTCTTGTCACATTATCAGTTGCTGTTTCAACAACAATCAAAACACCGTGAGGTCCTTTGCCTTCAAATGTTTGTTCAATAAAATCTTTTAATTCCTTATCGGAAGCCCTTTTAATTGCAGAATCAATATTATCTTTTGGCATATTTTCAGCTTTTGCATTCTGTATTGCTGCTCTCAACTTAAAATTCATTTCAGGATCAACACCTCCTTCTCTAGCTGCCACTGTGATAGCTTTAGATAGTTTAGGAAAAAGTTTGGACATTTTATCCCATCTTTTCTCTTTAGCTGCTCTCCTGTATTCGAATGCTCTGCCCATTGATATTAATTTTATAATTCAACCTGACTAAATTACAAAATATAGATTTAATTAGTCTATTATAAAACCTAAGTTTAATTTTGAAGATGGATGAAAAAATTTTAATTCTTGATTTTGGTTCACAATACACCCAATTAATTGCTAGAAGGGTTAGAGAATTAAATATTTACTGTGAAATAATCCCATACAATAAATTTGAAACCTACTCAAATAATTATTTAGGATTAATATTATCTGGAAGCCCTTACTCTGTTCATGATAATTCTTCACCTAAAATAAAATTTGATAAGATAAAAAATGTACCAGTTCTAGGAATTTGTTATGGTGCCCAATTAATTGCTTACAATAACGATTGTACAGTTGAAAAATCAAAAATTAGAGAGTACGGTAGGGCTAATTTAACTTATGTTAATTCATCAAATTCATTAATGCAAGGGATTGATATCGATTCTGTTGTATGGATGAGTCATGGAGATTCTATAACTAAAGTATCTAATTCTTTTGAAATTTTATCAAGTACTAAAGATGTTAAAGTAACTTCATTTTATTTAAGAAATAAAAATTTTTATGGCTTACAGTTCCATCCTGAAGTCACTCATAGTGAGTTTGGAAAAAAAATATTAGAAAATTTTCTAGTAAATATCTGTGGCTGCTCTCAATCATGGAATTCTGAGAAATTTATTGATTTTACAGTTAATAATATAAAAAACACTGTTGGCAATGATAGAGTTATTTTAGGTTTATCTGGTGGAGTAGACTCAAGTGTTGCAGCTATGCTTCTTCATAAAGCTATAGGAAAAAATCTATTTTGTATCTTCGTAGATAATGGTTTATTAAGAAAAAAAGAATTTGAAAGTGTTTTGTCTTCATATAAAATTTTAGGGTTAAATATAATTGGGGTTAATTCTTCAAAAATCTTTTATAAAAACTTAAAAAAACTGACTGATCCTGAACAGAAGAGAAAATCTATAGGAAAAACATTTATTGAAATATTCGAGCAGGAAGCAAATAAGATTGGAAATATTAAGTGGCTGGCTCAGGGAACAATTTATCCTGACGTAATTGAATCAGTGTCAGTAAAAGGACCATCTGCAACTATTAAGTCTCATCATAATGTTGGTGGATTACCTGAAAAGATGAATTTGAGAATAATTGAACCTTTAAATCTTTTATTTAAAGATGAAGTGAGGAATGTTGGAGAGAATTTAAATATGCCGAAAGAAATTTTAAATAGACATCCATTTCCAGGACCTGGATTAGGTATTAGAATATTAGGAGAAGTAACTCAAGAAAAGGTCTTTTTATTACAAGAAGCTGATAACATATTTATCTCCTCTTTACAAGAACATAATCTGTATGATAGTGTTTGGCAGGCAGCTACTATTTTACTACCTGTTAAATCTGTAGGAGTAATGGGTGACGAAAGGACATATGAATATACAGTTGTTTTGAGAGCTGTTAGTAGTGTAGATGGAATGACAGCTGATTGGTCAAGATTACCAGACTCTTTTTTGGCAGAAGTTTCAAATAAAATTATAAATAAAGTAAAAGGTATTAACAGAGTTGTTTACGATATTTCTTCGAAGCCACCTTCAACCATAGAATGGGAGTAATATGAAAAAACGATATTTGATTATTTTATTTATTTTTCTTTCTAAAAGCTTAATAGCTCAGTCCGATTATTCAAATTTTATTCAAATTAAAAAACTTTTTATTGATGAAAAATATGATGAAATATCACAAATAAATTTAGAATTTAACAAAACAAGTGAATTTTATCCATATGTTATTTTTTACAGAGGAGTTAGTGAATACAAGTTAAATTCTTTAAATAAAGCAAGTTTATTTTTAGATGAAATTATAAGATCATATCCAAATTGGACCCAAATAGATGAGGTATATTATTGGATGGTTAAAATTGATTTAGATATTAATAACTTAGATGCAGCACTTAAAAAACTCTCATTAATAACTAATAATCAAATTAGAGATGATATATATAATATTTTAGACCCATACCTAGAAGATTTATCTTTTACTAAACTTGAAAATTATTACATATTATATCCAAAAAATATTTCAATTGCTAAGTATTATGGAAGATTACTACTTAAGGAATATTTAAGTTCTGATATTATTAATGAAATTAATAATATTTTAACCTATGTAGATACCGAAGATCTCTTTGTAAGAGACGATTCTAAATTCAAAATAGCTCTTTTATTTCCGTATATGTTTGAAGGTTTGGATAAAACATTTTTTATTCAAAACAATGATTTTATAATGGATCTTTACTCTGGAATAAAATATGGTTTTGAGAATAATGATTCTATTAATTCAAATATTGAAATATTATCTTTTGATACTAGAAGAGATCCAGAAGTTGTTAAAAGACTTATAGCAGATGGTAACTTAGATGGTATTGATTTAATTATTGGTCCTCTATACAGTAAACCAATTGAAATAGTAAAACAGTTTTGCCTTGAAAATAAAATTATAATGCTTAATCCTTTATCATCAAATAATAGAATAATTGATGATAATAATTATAGTTTTTTATTTAAACCATCTCTTAATACCATTGCTCTAAGAGCTGCAGATTATTCAATAAAGAATTTCATCAATAATAAAAATGTTATTATTTTTTATGAAAACACCTTTCAAGATTCTTTAATAGCTTCTTTGTATAAACAAAAATTAGATTCTAGTGAGTATAATATAATTTACAGCCAATCTGTTGGAATTCAAGATTCTAGACTTATTTTAGATTCTTTAGCATCTTCTTATGAATTTATTTTAAATGATTCACTATATGATACTCTATCTAATGTTCCTGGTATAGTTATTAAGGAGGGTAGAGGAATTGAAAATATGGATACTGTTTATAGGTACATTGAAAAATTTAGAATTGAATATGATAGCATAGGACATATATTTATCTCTTCCAAAAATTCCTTATTTGCTTCAAACGTTGTTAGTGCTTTAGATATTAGAGAAGATACTATTCCAGTAATTGGATATACTGAATGGTTAGATTTTAATGTTTTATCAGTTGATCAATTTCAGAATTTAGATATTAGAATGATAGGATCAAATTATTATTATAAGGAATCAGAAACATTTTCAATTTTAGAAAATTATTTTGTTCAAAATTATCAAAGAAAGATTTCTGATAATTTTTTGCTTGGATTTGATTTAATAAATATGATTATTAAAATAAATAATAAGTATGGCAAATATTTTCAGTTTGGATTAAGAAATGAAGAAAAAATTGAGACTAAATTAGAATCTAATCCTTACTATTTAGAATTTAATGATAATCAAAACGTAATTATTTTTAAGGTTAAGGATTTTATTGTAAAACCTTTAAATTAATCTATTTTATATTCCATCCTCATTTGAAAAGGATCGTAAATTTTATTTTTTAAAATACTTTCAAAAACCCAGTTATTCTTAAGTAAAGGTTCTATATGTTGATTTGATTGTTGTAACGAGGAAATGATTCTTTCAAATTCGGTTTTATGTTTAGGGTACTCAATAATTTGAAATTCATCTATTCCAGCCATTTCAGAAGCTATTTTTATAGCATCATTTAATTCTCCTATTACATCTATTAAATTAAGTTTTTTACTTTCATCTCCATAATAGACTTTTCCTCTTGCTAGTTTATCTACCTCATTTATTTCAATTAATCTAGCATCAGATACTATTTTAAGAAAATCAGAATATACCTTATTAATTCCTCTTTGAACCAAATTCTTTTCATCCTCATTCAATGGTCTAAATAAATTTATCTCTCCAATATTATTATTTGTCTTAATTTCATCAGATGATATTTTAAGCTTATTATTAAGTAAACCAGATAGTTCAGGTAATATTCCAAATACTCCAATCGATCCCACAATTGATCCCTCAGATGCTATCAATGTGTCTGCTGGCATAGAAATAAAATAACCCCCTGATGCACAAACATCATCCATATATGCAATAAGTGGCTTTTCATTTTTTAATAACTTTAGTTCTCTAGCTATCAAGTCAGATGCAAAAGCACTACCTCCTCCAGAGTTAACATATAAAATAACTGCTTTAATATTACTGTTTTTTTTAATTTTCTTTATTTCTTTAATTATTGATTCAGAGTATATACCATCTTCACCACTTCCTGGAAGGATATCACCTATAGCATATAAAATTGCTATTTTATCTCTATTATACTTTTCTTTCTCTAATGATTTTCTATAGTTAAGTAAAGAAACCTTATTATATGAACTATCAACATTTATTTTTAGATAATTTTCCATCTGATCTTCATATATTAAACTATCAATAAGGTTATTCTTTAACGCATCTTCAGATAATTCAGTCTCATATCTTTCAATCATATTAAACAATTCATTTCTATCAATATTTCTAGATGAGGATATTTTATCTAAGTAGTTATTCATTCTGTAATCTAAAAGATTAAGATATTGTTCCTTGTTTTCAAGACTAAAGTTATTTCTTACAAAAGTTTCAGCTGCTCCTTTATATTCACCAACTCTAAATAATTGAATATTTACTCCTAACTCTTCAAATAGGTTTTTAAAGAAAAAAGAACTTATTCCAAACCCACTGACAGAGATAAAACCTGGAGGTGATACTGCAATAAAGTTTGAAATTGATGAAATAAAATAGGCATTTTTAGTTTGTAGATCTGCATAAGAATAAATAGGTTTTTTTAATTTAAAATTTTCAAGAATATTTCTTACTTTAACTGCTTTATTAAAGCTAATTCCTACATTTTCTAGATTAAGAAATATTCCAGTTATATTATTATCATCTGCAGCCTTAGTTATAATATTTTCAAATGTTTTAATACTAATCTTATCTTTTTTTATAGAATTATTTAAAATAGGAATTGGTAATGGAATATTAAAATTGAAATCTAAATCATCTCCATTTATATCCCTATCACCAATGATATTAAGGTCATCAATAAATAAAAGACTATTTTTCTTTATTATAATTTTTTCTTCCTTATTAGATGATAGAACTGAAGATAAAACACTGAAAATAATAATTAAAATAAAAAAACTGATAATCAATGTAAGAATACCTTTAATAGCTTTAATGAAAACTTCTTTAATAAAATTCATTTCTTTAAGACTTTTTTAAATAATTTTCTGCTAATATAAGATCTTCTGAAGTATCAATGCTAAAACTATCTGACTTAGTTCTTTCTACTTTGATTTTAAATCCATTTTCTAACCACCTTAGCTGTTCTAATGACTCCTCTAACTCAAGTTTCGAAGGTTTTAATGAGATAATTTTTTTTAAAACGGAAGGTTTATAAGCATAAATACAAATATGCTTATAATATTTTTTTTTAGTTTTTTGATAAGGTATTAATGATCTTGAGAAATACATTGCTTCATTAAAGTTGTTTATTACAACTTTCATAATTGAATCACGCTCTAAATTATTCGAATAACTTACTTCTTTAACTAAAGTACATATTTGATTAGGGTTTTTACAAATCGAAATAATATCTGAAAGTTGTTCTTTTTTTATAAATGGCTCATCACCCTGAATATTTACTATGAAGTCATATTTCTCATTTAAATTCTTGTAGGCTTCAAATACCCGCTCAGTTCCATTTAATGGATTATTAGAAGTCATAACAACGTTTCCAAAACTCTTCACATGATCAAAAATTTCTTTATTAGGTGTTGCAACAATTACTTTATCAAAAAGAAAAGAGTTATAGACTGAATCATAAACTCTTTTAATCATAGATATTCCACCAATATTTAATAAAGGTTTTCCAGGTAATCTTGAAGATTCCATTCTAGAAGGAATTATTCCAATTATTTTCATTATGCTTTTCTGACTTTTAATATAGAGCCATCAATTCCAGAAACGATAATTTTTTTATTTTTTTCAACAAATTCACCTGAAGTATGAGCATCATAGACCACATCATTAATTAAAACTTTTCCACTTGGTCTTAAAACAGTAA
Organism: Marinoscillum sp.; assembly: GCA_038125345.1. Lineage (GTDB taxonomy): Bacteria > Bacteroidota > Bacteroidia > Cytophagales > MED-G16 > MED-G16. The sequence goes on from JAYPDR010000025.1 coordinate 11,984, forward strand.
ATGATTTTCCTTTTTGCCCAACTATATCTAAAGATTGTTTACTAATTGTATAGCCTTTGTTTTTATCTTGAGTTTCTACTAGTGCAATTTTTTTGAAGGCATTAGTATTTGTTAATCTAAGTCCACCAAATAAAATGATAAGAATAAAACTAAGAACAGAAATTAGTACAGATAAACTAGAATTGAATATGTCTTCAGATAGAACGAATGTAAAGTCAAAAAAATCATTATTTAGTGAAATTAAAATTAAAGATCCAATAGAAGTAAATAATCCGAGTAAACCAAAAACTCCAAAGCCTGGAAATAAGAATACTTCAGTAAATATTAAAATTAAACCAATAATAAACATAAAGATTTCCCAATTTTCGGCTATTCCATTAAGATAATAGGGTACTAGATATAAAATTAATGCTGAAATTGAAGCTATTATTGGAAATCCGACGCCAGGAGTTTGAAATTCAAAATAGAGTCCACCAAGTATTACTAAAATTAAGAGACTGCTGACTATTGGATTTAAAAAAAATGAAATAATATCTTCAGTAGAGTCTAATTCAAAGTATGATATATCATAGTTAATAAATTCTTGTCGTTTCATTATTTCATCTATCGAATTAACTTCACCATCACAAAAGCCATAATTGATTGCCTCTCTTGTTGAAAAAGTAATAACTTTCCCCTCATTAGAGATACTATCTACTTTAATGTCTTCATCAACCATAGCCTCAGCAATCTTGGGATCTCTGCCTTTTGCTTCAGCTGTTGATCTCATAATTGATCTCATATAAGATTGATATTTATCAGGTGCTTGAGAACCATCCCCAGTCACAACAGTTGCTGCACCAATACTTGCTCCACTGCTCATAAAAATGCTATCACATGCAATAGAAATTAAAGCTCCTGCAGAGGCAGCATCTTTATTTATCCATACATATATAGGTTTTTCAAAATCAAGAATTCTAGTTCTTATATCGTCAGCATCATTAACTGCACCACCATATGTATCCATTTCAATAATTACTACATCATAATTTTTATTACTAGCTTCCTCTAATAATAATTTTGAGTATCTATTAGTCCTAGGGTCTATATTATTATCAATTTTTCCAACTAAAACTCTTTTTTGATCATTTTGAGCAATGGTATTAACGAATGGTAAAATTGATAATAGAAAAACCTTGAATATATTTGAATACATATTAATAAAATTTAATATATGATAAAGTTATTAAAAATTGCTATAATTTCATTTTATATTCTATCAACTACAGATAATTTACAATCGGATAAATATCACTTTGTAAAAAGTGGAGAGACTCTATATTCAATTTCTAAATTATATGATATCTCAGTTGAAAAATTAAAAAATCTTAATTCTCTTTCAGATAATTCTCTTTCTGTAGGTCAAAAAATAATAATTCAAGAAACTATAATTCAAGAAAAAGTAGATAATAATATTACAAATAGGGAAGAGGCTTTTGCTTCAACTATTGACGGGATGGATGATTCTGATAAATATTTAGCTCTTCATAAAACTGCAGAAATTGGCACAATCATTTTTGTAAAAAATCAGATGAACGATGCTATAGTAATTGTAAGAGTTATAGGAAAGCTTCCTGATACAGGAATAAATCAAAAAGTAGACATAAAATTATCAAAAATTGCATTTGATAAACTTAGTTCTCAAGATTTAATAGTTCCTGTTGAACTAACTTATGTTGGTAAAGAGCCTAAATAATAATTTAAATTTATTTTTTTTGGTTTAAGTCAATTAAGGGGAGTAAGTAAAATGATAAAACCGTTATACTATTATAGTGTAGCGGTTTTTTTATTAGATTCTATTCCAAAGCTTGTTTCCACCAGACTGTTTGAGCATCATGGTCGACGTATCCACCAAATAGTTGCCATTATTCATCCAAGGACCTGTTGGGAAATCACTGGTAAAAAGAATTTTATTTTCAGTTTTCCAATAGCCCTTAAGTTCTTGACCTGGAGCACTCCCTGTAACACCGCCATTTCCGCCGGCTGACTTTGAACTAAAATGCACAGTTCCATCACCGTATAAAGCAAGTGTTTCCTCTATTACATAAGAAAAAGAACTAATTGGATCAGAATAAGAGTCTGTTCTTCTCCAAATACCTATCATTCTCGGGTCAATGTTGTCTTGGCTGGCAGATTCTTTTGGAACCTCCATACCTTCTTGGTAAAACCTTACTGATGTCCCGTAATTATCGTCCAGACCAAAATTAAAGTTTAATCCTGTGTCATCAATTTCAATTAGAAATTGAAACACTTGCGCGGTGAATTTATCCCATGCAGAGCCTTTAATCTGATTTACTTCATTCAAATCTCCCATTAAAATATAAGTTGAGCCATCATTACCCAAAATCATCCCATAGTACCTGTTCTCGGTTTCATCATTGTGAAGACTGCCTGGTTCTATTTTAAGTGTAGCGTGTACTCCGTTTATATTTCCAGCAAAAACTTCCTCAGTAAACCCTTGACCAAGCATTAATTGGCAATTGAAAAACAAAACAAAAAAACATAGTGACCTCATAATTAAAGAATTAGATGCCCAATTTAAATAAATTAAGTCAAAAACAGATTAGTTGTGCTGCAACTTTGAATAATAGGGGGAGCAACTTATAATGATAAAACCGTTATACTTTTATAGTGTAGCGGTTTTTTTTAATTTTACAAGCAACAAGCCAATTAATTATAATCTTGGGTTTTTAAATAAGCAGATGTTTCAATGCATATAAACGAGTTAAATAATATTTTTCAGAGCTTTTCGGTTACAGAAAAAATGCCTGCTTTGTTCTTAGGACATGGAAGTCCAATGAATGCAATCGAAGAAAATCAATTTGTGAAAGGGTTTAAAGATATTGCTAGAACTTTGCCAAGACCAAATGCTATACTTTGTATATCTGCCCATTGGTTTACAAATGGGACAAAAGTAACCGCAATGGAAATGCCAAGAACAATTCATGACTTTGGTGGTTTTCCAAAGGAACTTTTTGAGGTGCAATACCCAGCTAATGGAAGTCCTGAGCTGGCAAAAGAAACAAAAAATTTACTTCAACCAACACTTGTTGAATTAGATGAAAAATGGGGCCTTGACCATGGTGCATGGAGTGTGATTAAACATTTGTTCCCCAATGCAGATATTCCCGTAGTACAATTAAGTATTGACTATACTAAACCAGCTCAATATCATTATGAATTATCTGAGAAATTAAATTCACTAAGAAATAGGGGTGTATTGATAATAGGTAGTGGAAATATTGTACATAATTTATCCCTTGTTGATTGGGAAAATTTTGAAAAAGACAATCATGGTCACGATTGGGCAATCGAAGCCAGACATATTTTAAATAAATTATTGTTGGATGGGGATTATAAATCTCTAATAAATTATGATAAAATTTCTAAAGCAATAAATCTTGCAATACCAACACCAGATCATTATTTACCCTTGATTTATGTTTTAGGGTTACATAAAAAGGAAGAGTCTTTGACATTGTTTAACGACAAACTTGTTGCGGGTAGTTTAAGTATGACAAGTGTAAAAATTTCATAGTTTCAGGCATTATAGGTGCTGCATCTTCGAATAATAGGGGGAGCACTTTATTTAAAAGAAATATCCATATAAACTGAATAATTTCCGAAGGATTCATAAAATGGTAAAAATTTAATTCCATTAATCATAAATTCTAATTCTTTATAATTACCAATAATAGATTCACTCAGATTTTGTGGATTTAAATTAATTTTTCGCCACTCATTTAATGATTTCTCTTCCTGAGCAGCTAATAATATTGGGCCATAAAATAAGCTGGCAATATTTTGTTGATCCGTTACTGGCTCTAAATGAAATTGAAATGGAGTAATAACTTCAATATAATCTCCTTTTTTCCATTTTTTACTTAATTTGATATATCTACCAACTTCAATGTTAGATTTATGTTTTTTCCCATTTATTTTGATCTCATATCCGTTAGTTGCCCACTTAGGAACCCTAATTTTAATATCAAACTCACTATCATTTTCTATAGTAATTATACTTCTATCTTCTTTAGGAAAAGAAGTTGATTGTGAAATTTTTACATTTTTTTCTTTCCAATTTAAACTAGATGACACAAAAAGATTTATATAAAGTGTGTTGTTATCTATACTTTTAAAATAAATTGAATTTTGAAGTTTTGTGTTACTTTCTAAAGCAGTTCCATTACAACAAGTGAACCCATTCATTTCAGCATTTCCAAATTTCTTTGAAGAGCCAGCTCTTAATGGAATATGATATGTATTAGCTGAATTATTTTGAGCGACAGATGCTAGTATGTGATTATATAAACCTTTTTCATAGTACGCCATTAATTCTTCTCGTGGATCAAATAGAAATAATTGTCTAGTTAGTTTTAACATGTTATAAGTTGCACAAGTTTCATTTTGCCCTCTTTGTGAAAATCCATTTTCATACAGAGTTGAAGGCTCTGCCACAAAACATTCTGGATTTGCTGGTTTTCTAGCTCCAGCTACACCACCAATGCTGTAGCTGTAATCATTTGTAGTTTTATACCAAAAATTATCTGAAATATTAAAATAATCCTCATTGCCAATATTTTTATACATTTCAATTGCTCCAATAATCTGAGGGATATGTTGGTTCGCATGTAAGCCTCTGTATGTATCAACATTTTTAGCTAGGCCATGAGAGTGTTGCTCATCACCATAAAATACTTGAATATTGTCAAATAGCTTAGCAGCTTCTAGAAAGTCTGTGTCTTTGGTTAGTCTATATAATTTTCCCATTACTTCATTCATTCCTCCATACTCACCTGCTATATAGAGGTTCCACATACTAATTAATTTTTCTTTAGGTAATTGATTTAGTCTTTTATATACCCATTTAGCCATACCCTTTGAAATTTCAAGAGATTTTTCATTTCTAGTAGCATCATAAACATCCAAAAGTCCAGCAAGTATTTTATGTAATGTGTAATAAGGTGCCCATATCTGAGATGATTTTACTCCATAAATAGCTCCTCTTTCTAACATGATAAATTGATCGGGTGGGTATGCACTAATAAACCCTTCTCCCCAATTCCAATAATCAGTTCGTATACCTGATTCACTTAAATCTGAATCATATTCTAATTTTCCTTGACCAGTTGGTATATTTAATGGGTTAGAAACAAAATTTAGATTATTCTCATTAGGTCTACCTGATAATTTAGATAAATCATAAAGCACGTCTACAGTATAATTTATTTTTTTTAAGAAAATATTTTGTAACTCTTTATCATAAAATGTGCTTGAGTAAGCTTGAGAAATTGCAGATAAATAGTGTCCTGTTGCATGTCCTCTTAATTTTATCTCCTGAGAATCCCAAACACTTAAAGGTACAGCACCCTCTGGCTGCTTCTGCCCAAATGTATTTCTAAACATGTAGAGAAAATCATCAGGATTTTTCTTTGAAAGAGTTAATATGAATTTATCTCTATTTTGAATGAATTTTGAATTAGAACCTAGTTTATCTAAATCTAACGATACTTCATCTAAACCAAAAGTAGAAAGCTGCAAGTTAGGAGATTTTTTAGTTTTCTTTGACCGAATTTTAACAAGAGCTTTTGGTGTAAAAGTTGTTCCTGGTACGACTCCTTCAATTATATAATTCCCTTTTTTTTTAACATCTTTATTATCCGTAGGAGCTGGCCAAATAACTCTAACTTTTGGTCCTTCAATTCCCTCTTTATAAATACCATCAATATATCGAGGTAATCGAGGTAAATTACCTACTTCAGTTTCGATTTCTATATCCTTAACATTTTCTAGAAATACATTATAAAGCTGAGGAGTATTATTTGAAAAAATTTGAAAATGTTCTTGGGATTCTAATTGTTCATTTACCTGACTCTTAGAATGATAACTTAACATCAATAGGAATATATAAATCCTATTTATTTGAAAGCTTATTAATATTTGATTAAGCTTATTCATTATTTAATAAATTAAATTTTATTATTATGATATAGTTATCTCCATTTCTCTGGATTATTTCTCCATTTTTTTAACTTATCTAAATCATCTAATCTAATTATTTTTTTTTCAAGTGCTATTGTCAAGAGATCATCAAAATAAAATAAACTAAATGTTTTACAATTGATTTTGTTAAAATTTTCTATTGACTGTTTGAACCCATAATTAAAAATAGAAATAACTCCGAGCACATTTGAATTTGAGGATCTTATAGCATCTACAGCTTTTATTGAACTACCACCTGTTGATATAAGATCTTCAATCAAAATAACATTGCTGCCTTCTTTAATCTTTCCCTCAATCATATTTTGCATACCATGAGATTTTGCTTTTGATCTTACATAAGCAAAGGGTAAACTTAATTTATCTGATATCAAAGCGCCTTGGGGTATACCTGCTGTTGCTACACCTGAAATTACGTCAACAGAAGTAAAATTTGATTTTAGTAATTCAATGAGTTGTGAGGTGATAGCTGATCGAATCTTAGGGTAAGATAATGATATTCTATTATCAAAATAAAAAGGAGACCTCCAACCAGAAGCCCAGGTAAATGATTGGTCTAAATTGATTTTTATAGAATTAATATTAATTAATTCACTTAATAATTCAAGAGATTTCATATTTTCACAAAACTAAGATTAATTTTAAATAATTACACTTGATTCATCTATTATGAATTTAATTTTTGTTAATGACATACCAATATATTTTCAAGAGCTTGATAATCTAAATTTAAAAAAAGAAGATTTTGATACCCATATTGATGGATCATCTGGTAT
>JAYPDR010000026.1:0-18542 GCA_038125345.1 Marinoscillum sp.
GGTTATAAGAGGATGGGATGAAGGAATCACATATTTTAATAAAGGAGCAGAAGGTATAATTTATATTCCTAGCTCATTAGGATATGGTCCAAGTGGAGCAGGTGGTGTAATTCCGCCTAATGCTGTATTAATATTTGAAATACAAGTTTTAGATTATTAGTAAAATATGAGGATCGTATATTCTCTAATATTTTTAATTTTACTCCTTTCATGTAGTGATGATGATATGGTTATCACTAGAACGAAACAAGAACAACTTGTACTAGATATCAATAGAATTAAGGGTTACATACTTGAAAATAATCTAGATGGATTTCAATCTTTAGAAAGTGGGCTTCACTATAAAATTCTTGAACAGGGTAACTTAAATTTTCCAAATAATGGAGATACATTAGACGTAGAATATATTGGTCAGTTTTTAGATGGTAGAGAGTTTGATAGAAGTTATACTAATCAGCCATTTCAATTTATTTTAGGTTCAGGAGAAGTTATTCAGGGATGGGAAATAGGACTTCCTCTAATTGATGAAAACGGATCTATTATTCTTATAATACCTTCTGGATTAGGATATGGTTCTTCTTCTAATAATTCTATTCCTGAAAATTCAGTATTAATTTTTAGAATTAAATTATTGAAAGTTAGATAAATGAAAAACTTAGTTATACTTATTTTTATTATATCTTTAATTTCCTGCAATACTGATGAAATTTATATAGATGTATATGATCCCGTACAAGCAGAAATTGATTCATTGAATCAACTTGAGAAAGATTTATTATTAATCAGTTCTTATTTAGAATCACAAGGTATTAACAGTTTTAATAAAACTACGTCTGGAGTATTTTATTCTATTCTTAATAAAGGTAAGGAAGAGTTTTTTCCTGAAGTAAATGATTTAGTAAGTATTCAAATAGCTGGTTATTACACTAATGATTCAATTTATTTTGAGAATGATTCTATTGATTTAATCATTTTTGATACTAATATTCAATCTTTAGCTGAAAGTGTAGGTTATTATGATGAATCTAAATACTATGTTCCGATAGTATACACATTTAACGGTAAAGGTAGTTTCTTCCCTGTTGTCTCAGACCATGGTTATCTTGCTTTACTTTCTGATTTTAAAACTTCTTTAGGTGAATCACTAACTCAATTAAGTGAAGGAGGCTCTGTTAAAATAATTTTACCTTCTGGGAATGCCTATGGTAAAAATGGAAACACTAATAACCCAGTAATTCCTGAAAATTCAATTTTAATATTTGATATTAATCTTGTTAAAATTAGGAAATGAAGGAAATCTGTTTTGTCACGGGTAACAGAAATAAGTTAACTGAAGTTAAAAAATTACTTTCAAACTATAAAGTTTTATCCCTCTCTGATATTAATTTTTTTCAAGATATTCCAGAGACTGAAAAGACTTTACAAGGCAATGCCTTTTTAAAAGCCAAAGCAATACATAAAAAATATAAATTAAATTGTTTTTCTGATGATACTGGCTTATTTATTAAAGCACTTGATGGAAAACCAGGAGTAAAATCAGCAAGATTTGCTGGTGAAAATTGTAATTCTGAAGACAATATTAATTTAGTATTAAAAAAATTAAAAGATATTAAAAATAGAGAAGCTTATTTTCTCACAGTTATTTGCTTAATTTTTGAGAATAGAAAATATTTTTTTGAAGGAAAAGTGAGTGGTCAAATTACGAATGAAAAAATTGGTGATCAAGGATTTGGGTATGATCCTATTTTTAAGCCTTATGGATATGATAAAACTTATTCTGAGTTTACAATCAAAGAGAAAAATATTTTTTCACATAGAGCTTTAGCTGTAAATAAACTTATTAATTTTTTAACTAATTTGAAATAATGGTATTTGCAGTTAGTGGATCTAGTGGCTCAGGCAAATCTTTTATAGTTAGATATATATTAAAAAAAATTGGATCAAATTTAGTATCAGTTATTTATCAAGATAACTACTATAAAAGAAGAGATGAACAACCTAAAGATAAAAACGGTAAACATAATTTTGATTTACCATCTTCATTTCATCTAGATGAATTTATGAATGATATTAATAAAATTAGGAATGGTGAGAAATTAGTCAGAGAGGAGTACACATATAATAATCCAAAAATTTCTCCTAAAGAAATAACTGTTTTGCCTAAAAAAATAATAATAGTAGAAGGACTTTTTTTATTTCATGAAAGAAATTTATCAGATCTTTTTGATAAAAAAATCTTAATTGATACTAAGCCTTCTATAATGATAAAAAGAAGAATTAAAAGAGACGTTGAGATAAGAGGATATGATAAATCAGACGTTTTATACAAATATGAAAATCATGTAATGCCCGCTTTTAATGAATTTATATTGCCATATAAAAAAACCGTTGATTTAGTAATTAATAATGATAATGATGATTTTAAAGGACCTGACCATGCTGTTAACTATATCATGGAAGAATATGGTTTAAATAATTAATAAATTTCCTCTTAGTTAATTTCCATTAATTTCAATACTTTTGTCAACTAATTTTTTGAAGTAAGAATGAAAAACAAAGGCTTAATATATTTTTTAACCGTTATAATATCTCTTCTTTCTGTCTACTATTTACAGTTTACTTTCATTTCACAAAATATACAAGATGAAGCTAATGAAATATCCAGAGATGTAGAGGGCAACATAGATTTTAAAAAGAAACAGAAATACTTAGATTCAATATGGAATAAACCTGTTTATAATTTAGTATCTGACTTTACATTTAAAGAAATAAAAGAATCTGAGCTGAATTTAGGCCTGGATCTTCAAGGGGGAATGCATGTTACTTTGGAGGTATCTCCTATTGATATACTAATTGGTCTTTCTTCAAATAACCAAGACCCTGACTTTGTTAAAGCAATAAATGTAACAAAAGAAAAAATTAAAGGTACACAACAAAATTTTGTTGATGAGTTCTACAGTGAATTCAAAAGTTTAGCTCCGCAAAAAAATCTTTCTTCAATATTTGCAACAGTTTCAAACAGAGGGAGGATAGGGTTTGATTCTTCAGATTCTGAAATATTAGATATAATTAACGAGGAAGTAGAGAGCGCTATAGACAGATCTTTTAATATATTGAGAACAAGAATTGATAGGTTTGGTACATCCCAACCCAACATACAAAGACTTCAAGGGACTGGAAGAATTCAGATAGAGCTTCCTGGGGTTGATAATCCAGAAAGAGTAAGAAAACTTTTACAAGGAGTTGCAAAATTAGAATTTTGGGAAGTTGCTGAAACAAATGAGACAGAAGTTTTTCAAACTCTCCAAATTATAGATCAATTTGTGATTTCAGAAGATATTTTAAATAATAATTTAACTGAAAATACTCAGAATCAAAGTTCTTCTCAATCTGATGATTTAGAGTCTCTTTTGTCTGGAAATAGTGACTCCTCAACTGAAACTAATGACAATAATTCTGATATTTCTGAGAATAGTTCTACTTCACCATTATTGTCTAATATGAGGTCTGAATTTGGAGGTTTATTTTATAGTTTGGAAGATACTATGTCAATAAATTCTATTCTTAAAAATAATAGAGTAAAACAGCTTATTCCTAGTTCAATTAAATTTTTATGGAAAGTAAAACCAATATCTGATACTGCTGATCCCAGTGATGAAGTTCTAGAGCTTTTTGTAATCAAGACTTCTAGGGGAGGTAATGCCCCACTAACTGGTGAAGTTATTACTGACGCAAGACAAGATTTGGATCAGAGCGCGAGGCCATCTATTTCTATGCAAATGAATTCAAACGGAGCAAAATTGTGGAGAAGATTAACATCAACTAATTTAAATAGAAGAATTGCTATTGTCCTTGATAACTATGTATATTCTGCTCCTTTTGTTCAGTCGGAAATACCAAACGGTAACTCTCAGATAACAGGTGATTTTACTATTGAGGAAGCTCAAGATTTAGCAAATATTTTAAAGGCAGGAACTCTTCCAGCTCCTACAACTATTGTAGAAGATGTTGTTATTGGGCCAACTCTGGGTAAAGTTGCACAGAGTCAAGGATTTCAGTCAATTAGTGCTGGACTTATTATAGTGTTATTATTTATGGTGTTTTACTATTCAGGAGGTGGGCTCATTGCGAATTTAGCTCTGTTTTTTAATATATTTTTCATACTTGGAATTTTAGCTCAGCTCTCTGCCTCTTTAACACTCCCAGGAATTGCTGGAATAGTTCTAACTATTGGAATGTCAATTGATGCTAATGTTCTTATTTTCGAAAGAATAAAGGAAGAATTGAGAAATGGAGCAAATTTGAAACAAGCTATTTCTAACGGTTATGATAAAGCATTTACATCAATTATTGATGCTAACTTCACAACTTTGTTAGTAGGACTAATTTTATATAACCTTGGTCAGGGCCCAGTAAAGGGTTTTGCTATTACTTTAATTATAGGAATTATATGTTCTTTCTTCTCAGCGGTCTACATTACTAGAGTAATAGTTGAGAGGTTTAGTAAAAATGGAGATAAGAGTTCTCTTAAATTTTCTTTTCCTTTCACAAGAAATCTTTTCTCATCTTTAAATATTGACTTTTTAGGAAGAAGAAAAATTGCTTATATTTTCTCAACTATATTTATATCCTTTGGTTTAATTTCATTAATAATTAAAGGTTTGATATTAGGAGTTGATTTTAAGGGAGGGAGATCTTATGTTGTAACATTTAGTAATTCTCAGGTTCCTTCTCAGATTGAAAGTGGGCTTCAGTCTCCTCTAAATAATGAAGGTGTTGAAGTAAAAACTTTTGGAGCTGAAAATATATTAAAAATTACCACATCATACTTAATTAATGATGACTCAGACGAAGCTGATCTGCAAGTTAAAAACAAACTTATAAGCGGATTAGAAAATTTAACCAATTTAAGTTATAAAGATGATAATTCAATTGTCAATGAGAATAGCTTTAGTATTTCAAGCTCATCTAAAGTAGGTGCTACTATTGCAGATGATATAAAAAATTCATCATTTTATTCTGGATTGTTAGCATTGATTGCAATTTTTATTTATATACTTATAAGATTTAGAAAATGGCAATTTTCAGCTGGCGCTGTTTTAGCTCTATTTCATGATACATTATTTGTTATATCAGCTTTTTCTATAGCTAACCTTTTAGGAATTTCATATGAGGTTGATCAAGTTTTTATTGCAGCTATTTTGACAATAATTGGATATTCTATAAATGATACTGTTGTAGTCTTTGATAGAATAAGAGAGAATTTAGGAATAAAAGCTGGTAGTGAGATTTTGCCTGTTGTGAATGAGTCATTGAATAAAACTATCAGTAGAACATTGATTACTTCTTTGACAACATTTATTGTAGTTTTAGTTCTGTTCTTATTTGGAGGTCCTTCATTAAGTGGATTCTCTTTTGCTCTTTTAGTAGGAATAGTGGTAGGAACATACTCATCTATTTTTGTTGCTACCCCTGTTTTTGTAGATCTATTTTATAAAAAAAATTAATAAGAAAGTTTTATTAATAATAGACATCTAACTACTTAAACTATTTTATGAAATCTAAAATATTATTAAGCTTATTTCTATTAACACCATTGTTTGCATATTCTCAATCTGAGAAAAGAAAAATTTTTGCAAAAAAAATAGATGAAGAAATTATTTTAGATGGCGAGATGACTGAAAATTTCTGGAAAGAAGCATCCTCATCTTCAGGTTTTGTTCAGTATAATCCAAGAGATAGTGTTACAGCAGAATTAGATACCGAATTTAGAGTGGCCTACGATGATAAGTTTCTCTATATTCTAGCTAAAATGGAGGATATTTCTTCTCAAAAATTTATTTTAGGTAATTTGAAAAGAGATTTTTTTGGTGGTGCAACAGATTATATATCATTTACTTTTGATACCTTTCAAGATGAGACAAATGGGTATAATTTTGGTTTATCACCATATAATATCCAGAGAGAAGCTCTTCTGTCGAATGGTGGAGAGGGGAACTTTAACCAAGGAGGAGGAGGAGGAAGAGGGAGTATTAGTTGGTTTAATATAAACTGGAATACAAAGTGGTATTCAGGTGCTAAAGTCTATGACGGATATTGGATTACTGAATTTAAGATTCCTTTCAATTCAATAAGGTACAAGACTGGATCAAAAGTTTGGAATTTCAATTCTCATAGAGGAAATAGTAAAATTGATGAGGGATCAATATGGTCACCTATTCCCCTTGGTTTTTCACCAGGAAATTTATCTATGACAGGTGAACTTGAATTTGAGTATCCTTTAGAAAAATCTTCTCAAAGTATAGTTGTTATACCTTATATTTCAGGAGCAGGAGTTAGAAATAAAGTGGATGAGCCTGCAAGAGATTCTAATTTTGATACTGGGCTTGACATGAAGTTTGCACTAAGTTCATCACTAAATTTAGACCTAACAATAAATCCTGACTTTTCTCAGGTAGAGGTTGATGAGCAGAGAACAAACCTGACCCGTTTTGAACTTTTTCTACCAGAGAAAAGAGAGTTTTTTACTGATAACGCAGATCTATTTTCAAATCTTGGTTCTAGAGAAGCAAGGCCTATGTTTTCCAGAAGAATTGGTATTGCTTTAGATACAACAACTAGTCAATATGTTCAGAATCCAATAATTTTTGGTGCAAAACTTTCAGGAAAAGTAAATGATGGATTGCGAATTGGGTTTTTAAATATGCAAACTGCAAAACTATCATCAAGTGGTGTGCCATCTTATAATTATGGTATGGGTGTTATTGAAAAAAATATTTTGAAAAACTCAAAAATTTCTGCTTTTATAGTGAATAAACAATCTCTATTTAATAATGATTCTGAGCAGTATGCTCATGACTTAGGAAATTTCAATAGAGTATTTGGATTTGAAACTAAGCTTCAAAGTCGAAATACTAAATTTAAATCGGAATTATATTATCATGGATCAGTTGAGAATGAGTCTTTAATTGGAGCTAATTCTTATGGTGCTAATGCTGCTTATGAAGAAAGAAATTTTGAAACTAATATTTATTTCTATCATGTTGGAGAAAATTTCAACCCAGAAGTTGGGTTTGTTCCAAGGAAAGATTACAGCTTTTTTAGTCCATCCTTTCAGTATAAGTTTTTGCCAAAAAACAACTCATTAAACCAGCATGGACCAGGTATTGATTATGAGTTTTATTCAAATGGATTAAATGGAATTACTGATTATGATATCGATATAGATTATAACTTTAGATTTAAATCTCAGACTTCTCTAACTCTTAAAACAAATATTATTTATACTAAGTTATTAGGTGATTTCGATCCTTCAAGGTCTGATGGTGTTCCTCTTGCTGCGTTCTCAGATTATAATTATGTTAATCATACATTTTATTTTAGAACATCAGAAAGAAAAGTTTTTTCTGCTAGATTAAATGGGAAGATAGGGGAGTTTTTTAATGGAAAAATTAAAAATATAGGTGGAGAATTAAATTACAAAATACCTCCATTCTTTAATGTTTCTCTTGGCTCACAATTTAATGGTTTAGATTTTCCAGATCCCTACTCTGATGCTAATTTTTTCTCTCTAAACTCCAAAGTTGATGTGAGTTTTACAAAAGATTTGTTTTTTAGTACATACTTGCAGTATAATAATCAGTTAGATAATATTAATTTAAATGCAAGATTTCAGTGGAGATTTCAGCCATTATCTGATATTTTCATAGTTTATACTGATAACTATTTTGCAGAAAATCCTTTATTTATGAATCTTAAAAATAGATCGTTTGCATTCAAAATAAATTATTGGATTAATATATAATTTTTGATCTAGATAAAAATCTAATAGCAATTATAAGTCCAAATATAGAAAGAATTGCACCTAGCATAAATGGTGCTCCTGGAAAATAATAAATGGAATTCTCACTTGTAAAATAAGAGAACAGATTAGTCATAGCAAGTGGACCCACTATAGCTGTAAGACTTACTAAACTTGTCATACCTCCCTGAAATTCACCTTGCTCATTATCGGGAATATTATTTGTCATTATCCCTTGAAGGGCTGGCCCCGCTATTCCACCTAATGACAGAGGTATAGCAAATGCAAAAATCATCCAACCCTCTTTAGAAAAAGAGATAAGAAGAAGACCTAATATATAAAATAACATCCCAAAATAAACACTTTTAATATTACCAAGTTTAGGTATTATAACTCGTATAAGACCTCCCTGAACAATCGCTGCAAGTAAACCTATGAATCCTAGAGAGTAACCAACCAAATTCTCATTCCATTTGAAACTTTCTATAGTAAAAAATGTCCATGTGCTTTGAGTAGCGTGCTGAGCAATATTAAATAAAACAATACAAACTAATAACCCTGAAATTAGAGGATTTTTTTTTAATGAGTTTAGAGTTCCAATGGGATTAGCTCTTTTAATATCAAAGGGTCTTCTTTTTTCTTTATCAAGAGATTCAGGTAAGATAAAATAACCATAGATTAAATTTACTAGAGTAAATATAGATGCTGCAATGAAAGGAATTCTTGACCCAAATTGACCTAACTGACCTCCAATAACTGGACCTAAAATAAAACCAAGACCAAAAGCAGCTCCAATAAGACCAAAGTTTTGTGCTTTTTTTTCAGGAGTACTGATATCAGCTATGTATGCAGATGCTGTTGTGAGACTTGCTCCCATAATCCCTTGAAAAATTCTCCCAATGAACAACCACAGTATTGTTGGTGCAAATGCTAAAACAAGATAGTTTATACAAAATCCTAAAAGAGATAAAAGTATAACTGGTCTTCTCCCAAACTGGTCACTTAAACCCCCTAATATTGGAGCAAAAAGAAATTGAAGTGTGGCATAGGAAAACATTAGCCATCCGCTAAACTTTGCAGCCTCACTTATGGTTCCATTTATTAGCTCAGAAATTAATGAGGGAATAACAGGTATTATAATTCCTAACCCTGTTATATCTATGAATATTGTTATGAAAATAAATATTAAGCTTTGGTCTTTTTTTTTCATAGACAAAAAGGCAATTTAGTCTTAAATTTTGTCAAAAAAATATTTTTCTTGATTTAGATTTATACAATAATAGCTATGTCTAAGAGAACAAATAGAAGGAAATTTATTAAAAAATCAGTTGCATCCATAGCGGGTATTTCCGCTATTAGTTCATGCATATCTCCACAAAACACATCAGAAGAATCAACTGTAAATATTAATTTCAATAAAAATTATAAGTGGAAGATGGTTACAACTTGGCCTCCAAATATGCCTGTTCTAGGTGAAGGTTGTAATATTTTAGCTGAATGGGTAAAAAAAATGTCTGGAGGAAGATTAGAAATTAAAGTCTATGGTGGGGGAGAATTGATTCCTAGTTTAGAATCTTTTGATGCAGTGAGTAATGGTGCTATTGAGATGGGAAGTGGTGCCTCATATTACTGGGCTGGGAAAGTACCTGCAGGTCAATTTTTTTCATCAGTTCCGTTTGGAATGAATTCAAAGCAAATGAACTCTTGGATAATATCAGGTGGAGGTTATGATCTTTATAGAGAAATTTATGAGCCATTTAATTTAATTCCTTTTGTAGGTGGAAATACTAGTATGCAGATGGGAGGTTGGTTTAATAAAGAAATTAATTCTTTTGATGACCTGAAAGGCTTAAAGATGAGAATTCCTGGATTTGGTGGTAAGGTTTTATCTAAAGCAGGAGGGACGGCAGTGACTGTCGCTGGTGGAGAGATATACACAAATTTAGAGAGAGGTGTTATAGATGCTACAGAATGGATAGGTCCTTACCATGACTATCTTATGGGATTTTATCAAGTTGCTAAATACTATTATTATCCTGGTTGGCATGAGCCTGGAGGAGTTTTAGAAATGATTGTTAATAAAGATAAGTTCAGTGAGTTACCAGCTGATCTTCAAGAAATTATTAAAAAAGGAATCGAATCTTTAAATATTTGGATGCAGTGTGAGTGTGATTATAAAAATAGTTTATATCTGAATAAATTAATTTATGAGGAAAAAGTTCAATTAAAAAAGTTTCCTAAAGATGTTTTGAATACTTTTAAAGAGAAGTCAAATGAGGTTTTAAAAGAGCTGATTGATACGGATCCAAGAAGTAAAAAAATTTATGAAGCATATAATAAATTTAGGTTATCCTTTAATGATTGGTCCTCAGTCAGTGACAGGATTTACTATGAGTTATAATTTTTTAAAAACTCAGGTAGTAGATAGATAAATTCTGGATTAAAAAATAAATAGATTAAAAATAGAAGCTGGATTAAAACAAAGGGAATTACACCCTTATAAATATCTGTTGTTTGAACTTCTTTAGGAGACACGCTTTTTAGATAAAATAGAGAGAAGCCGAAAGGAGGAGTAAGAAATGAAGTTTGAAGATTTACAGCTAACATAATTCCAACCCAAATAAGATCAATATTTAATGCTAGAAGAATTGGAGTGATTACAGGAACAATTATAAAAATTATCTCAATAAAATCAATGAAAAAACCAGCAATAAACACCGTTATTAATACATAGACAAGAAACATTTCTGGAGTGAGATTTGATGAAGTAATTAAGTCAACTAAAATTTTATCTCCTTCTAATCCCCTGAAAACTAGTGAGAATGAAGTTGCACCAAGAAGTATCATAAAAACTACACTAGTTAATTTTGTTGTCTCACTTGATATTTTTTTTAGTTTTTTTAGAGTTAGGCTTCCTTGAAATACACTAAGTAATAATGCTCCTGTCGCTCCTATTCCTGCTGCTTCAGTTGGGGAAGCTATTCCAAAAAATATTGATCCAAGTACAGCAAAAATTAAAATAAATGGAAGCAGAAAAGCATTTAAAATTGAAAAAAAGTTTGTTTTGTCTTTAAAACTTTTAATTAATTCATCTGGCATGGATGGAGCACTTGAAGGAGAAAAAGTAGTGACTACTGAGACATAAATTAAGTAGAGGAATACTAGAGTGATGCCAGGTAATAGTGCTGAAATAAATAAGTTTCCAACAGAAATATTTAATACACTACCTAGTAGAACAAGAACAACTGATGGTGGAATAATTTGTCCAAGTGTTCCAGATGAGGCAATTACACCCGTAGCAAGTTTTGTGTCATAACCTCTTTTTAACATTGTTGGTAGACTTATTAAGCCCATCGTCACAACTGTTGCTCCGACTATTCCAGTTGATGCAGCTAACATCCCGCCGACAATAATTACAGAGTATGCAAGTCCACCCTTAATTTTGCCAAATAAAATTGCCATTGTCTCAAGGAGTTTTTCAGCAATTCCTGATTTTTCTAATGTTAAACCCATGAAAATAAATAGAGGTACAGCTAAAAGAACAAAATTATTCATAATGCCATAGATGCGGAGTGATACTAAATAAAAGAAATCAATATCAAAAAATATTAAGCCAGCTAAAATAGATATTCCACCAAGAGTCAACGCCACAGGGTATCCAAATAGAATAAGAATAAATACTAGTAAAAATAATATGATTGGTATACTATCCATTATTCATTTTTTTAATATTATCCATAATATTTAGAGTTCCTTGAAGAGCTAATAAAAAAAAGGCAATAGGAATCATTGACTTTATTATAAATCGAAATGGTAATCCACCAGGATCTGGGCTTGATTCAAAAATCGAGAAAGAATCTTCTACAAAAGGGATAGAAGTATAAAATATGACAAAACTAAATGGTAAAAGAAAAATTAAATTACCAACTAGATTAATAATATTTTGTCTTTTTTTTGAGAATTTATTGTAAAACACATCTACCCTCACATGTCCGTCATTCTGTAGAGTCAGGGGAGAGCCCAATAGAAAAATGATTGCAAAAAGGTGCCACTCTAACTCAAACAGAGATGCACTAGAAAAATTAAAAATATATCGTAAAAAAACATCTAATGTTATTAGAATAACTAATGCGAAAGATAAAAATGAGCAAAATTCACCAACTCTTTTAATTAATTTTTTAAGGCTCATATTTAGCTAAAATACTTAATTTTTAAATATATGCTTTTAATATCTTTGTTTAAAAAATAAATATAATTTGAAGAAAGATATAAGAGAATTATCTATTGAAGAAATTAAATCTTTTTGTGAAAAAAAAGATATGAAGTCTTTTGTATCAGAACAGGTATATTCATGGCTATGGCAAAAGTCATGCAGCACTTTTGATGAGATGACTAATATTTCCTTTAAGGATAGGAAGGTGTTTGAAGAGCATTTCTTAATTAACAAAATAACTGAAAATTATATGGAGAGAAGCAGCGATGGGACTTTAAAGATAAGATTTCAGTTGTACGATAAAAATTTCATTGAGGGTGTATTGATTCCTCAAAACAAAAGGATGACAGCTTGCATATCATCACAGGTAGGGTGTTCATTATCTTGTAAATTTTGTGCTACTGGTACAATGAGAAGAATTAGAAACCTTACAGCTGCAGAAATTTATGATCAGGTAGTGGCATTATCTAATAAAGCAAAAGAAGTCTATGATTTGCCTCTTACAAATATTGTTTACATGGGAATGGGAGAGCCTCTTCTCAATTATAAAAATGTTTTGAGATCGATTCATTTTATAACTTCAGATGAAGGGTTAGAATTATCATACAAGAGAGTGACCTTATCAACTTCAGGAATTTCTAAAATGATTAGAAAACTTGCGGATGATGATGTTAAAGTAAATTTAGCTTTATCTCTTCATGCTGCTTCTGAAGAAACTAGGAATTCTATTATGCCAATTGGTGATTCTAACTCTTTAGCTGACCTAAGAGAATCACTAAAATATTATTTTTCTAAAACAAAAAAGAAAATCACCTACGAGTATGTACTATTAAAAAATGTGAATGATAGTATTAAAGATGCAGAAAACCTTTTCAAGTTTACTAAGCATATCTCATCGAAGGTAAATCTTATAGAATACAATCCGGTAGATGGCTTAGGATTTGAAAAGTCTGATGAGGAGTCAACTTTAAATTTTGTTAATTATTTAAAAAAAAAGAAAGTAAATGTTGGACTTAGAAGGAGTAGAGGAAAAGATATCAATGCGGCGTGCGGACAATTAGCTAATAAAAAATAAAATTTATTAAGAATTTGATCGTTTTTAAGGGGTTATATATTCTTCTGCGACATCTAAATCTTATATATTTGTAGGTTAAGCAGAGACAAGTATGGTAAGATTTTTGTTTTTATTATTTCTGGCTTTTTTATCATCTGTGTTTTTTGTTAATGCACAAAGTTGTTTTATTGTCCCGTTCAATCCGGACATTTATTTCCTTGAAGAAAAAAAAGAATTGAAAATTGTTGAGATGAATGCCCCGTTTAAAATAAACGAAACGAAAATTTTAGATGATATAATCATTTCACTTGAAATAGTTGTGGGGGATAGTATTTTAGAAGAGGGTGGGACTCCCTCTCAAATTCAAGTTAAATCAAGTACAACAGTACCTGAAGATATAAATGTAAGCATTAACCTTATTCATGTTTCAACTCAATCTTCAGATCTTTCTTCTTTCGTTAGTACTGCTACAATAAAATCTGGAGAATCTTCTTCTTCTCCTATTACAATAAATGCTTCTGACGATTTTATATATGAAGATATTGAAACATTTAAATTATCTGTATCAATTATTAGTGGTACAGTGATAGCCTCTGAAGAGGAACTAGAATTTTCAATCATTGACAACGAACCCCCTAAAGTTTTATTATCAGTAGACACTACATCAATTGAAGAAAATGGAGGTCAAGCTATTATAACAATTAAGTTATCTAGAGAGTATGATAAAGACGCTAAAATTGCATTGAATTATGAGGGGTTGAATTTTACTGCGGATTATAATAGTGATTTTAGTTCAAGTGTCTCAGATTCGATTATTATACCAGCAGGAGATACTGTTACTACCATAACAATCACTGCTACTGATGATTTAATACAAGATCCTAATGAATTAATTGTTATTCAGTTAAATAACACTACTTCTGACTCTCCTCTCTCTGAAAATATTTACTTTGTATCTCAGCAACTTACAATAAGGATTATTGATGATGAAAATCCACCCGTTGCTGTTGTAGATATTTATAATGGCGATGATTGTGTGGACGAGGGAAAAACATTAATTATATCAGATCCTGATCTTGGTTTACTTGTTAATGATTATGATCCAGAAGGAACCGCTTTAACTATTAAACAACTTTCCCAACCATTAGCTGGTATTGTAACATGCCCAAACACAGGACTTCCAGGAATTTGTCCTGATGGAACTTTTTCTTACACTCATAACGGTGATGAAACTCCGTCAGGTGAAGACTTTTTTTCTTATGAAATTAAGGATGGAGATGGGTTTACTGCTAAAGGTCAAGTAATAATTTGCGTTAATTCTGTTAATGATTGCCCTTTCGTGGATGGTGAGTCTATTAAAATAAATGAAGGTGAATCAGTTACCAGAGATTTAACTGAGGGGGTTCTTGACCCTGAGTATACTCTTGGAATTGATCTTGTTCTTGAATTTGAGATAGTCACTGCTCCATCAAAAGGAACGGCAACAATTTCATCTGAGGGGACTCTTATCTATAAAGCGCCCGACTATATAACTGGCTCAGATCCTTTTAGCACAAACATAAAATACAAAGTAACTGATGGTGGTGGATGTGTTGTTGAAGATGTAATCGCAATTCAAATTAATAACTCTGTTCCTCAGGCATTAGCAGATACATTTTATGTAGGAGTTGGTCAGACAATTAATATATCAGCTCCAGGTGTTTTGTTAAATGATCCAATACCTAGCGGAAGTACTGGAGAGTCTTATGAAGTATCATCACCTACTTTGGCACTAACTAGTGGACCTAATGCATTTAAGTTAAATACCGATGGATCATTCACTTATACTCATAATGGAAGCACTTCACCTAAATTAGATCAATTTAAGTATCTTATGAGAATAACTTATTCTCCTGGTGTATATGATCAAAATATTGGAGATGTTTTTATAAAAGTTAATGATTGTCCATCAACTACAAAGGACAAATATTATGTTGAGGAAGGGGGAACTATATCGATCAATGCTTCTAATGGCCTTTTGTCTAATGACTTTGACATTAATGGCGATGAGATTACTTCCCATAAATATTCTAACCCTATTACAAGTAATAGTTCAGCTAGCGTAAATCAAGATGGATCTTTTACCTATACTCATGGTGGAGGGAATGATGAATTAGACTATTTCCTTTATTATGCTAATGATGGTAGATGTGATAGTGAACCTGACACAGTTCAAATTATAATTGCTCCAGTTAATGATTGTCCCATAGTTGAAAGTAAAAATTATAAAAGTTTAAGCTCTAGAGGAGAAATATCAGTTAGAGATTATGTGGAAAGCCTTTTAGATTCTGATGGAAATCTTTATTCAATTAATAGTGTTGTTACAGATTCTATCGGAGACACCTTGTTAGTAGAAACATCCTCTGGAGATATATTTGTTTTAAATTTAGATGAAGGAGCTTATGTAGAAATAAATGACTACTTACTAGGTGGTTTAATAGGAGATAGAGACCCTGAGAATGATTCTTTAATAATGAAAATTCTTCTACCAAGTTCAAGCAATTATTTATTAAATGCAGATGGATCTCCTGTATATCCTCCCCCTGCATTTGCCAGTAATTATGGAGTGAATCCAGATGGAACATTTTACTATCAACATGATGGCTCAGGAAATTTATCAGATAGAATTATTGTTGAAGTGTGTGATATTCCTACATCTGGAAATCAATGCTGTGTAGTTGATTCAATTAATTTATCTTTCACTCCCATTAACTCTTGTCCAATTGGCAATACAGATTATTTTTCTGTAAATGAGGGGGGGACATTAAAAGCTGATAAGAATAATTTTGGTAGAAATGAAATAATGTTTAATCTTAATGGAGGTAAAAGAGAATATGTTGGTGTTCTATTAAATGATTTTGATGAAGAAGGAGATTCAATATGGGCTAAAATTAAGGATCTACCTAGAAATGGAATATTGATTGGAAACACAATTAATAGCGATGGATCATTCACTTATGTCCATGATGGGAATGAAACTACTTCAGACTCTTTTACTTATTTATTAGGTGATGCTGAAAAGCAATGTAATGAAATTACTGTTTACATAAATATAAATTCTGTTAATGAATGTCCAGTTGCTAATGATGATATTTATACGGTTGATGAAGGTGGTACTATAACAATTTTTGGAGTTTCAGGTGGAGCAGAAAGTACATATAATAATCTTCCTGGAATTATGAATAATGATACCGATTTAGATATTGGAACCTTACCAATTATATCTGATAATTTAATAGCTTACTACCCATTCAATGAGTACTATGATTCCATATCAGGAAAAAATGAGATATTTATTGCGGATGCTTATTCATCAGATTATTCAGATACTATCAATCCAATAATTATTATTCCAAGAGCAAAAGATTTAAGTAGTAATAATTATTTTGGAGCTCTTAGAGGAGGAAATGTAGATACCTTACAGATGTCTAATCCAGCAGATTGTAGCGGAAGTAATTGCTACTCACCACCTTATTTGGTCAGTTACTCTAGTTCTCCAACATATGTTTCTGACAGATTTCAGCGCTCAAATATAAATCAGGCTTATCTTTTTGATGGTATTAATTCATTTATTGATGTTAATCATCAACTCCTTGATCTTAGTAGTGATTCCTATTCTATTTCTGGTTGGTTTAATTCTCAGAATACATCTTCAGATTCTCCTGTAATTTTAAATTTTACAGTTAATGATAAAGAGAAAGGATTAGTTATTGGAATTAAAGATCAAAAACTTTCTGTAGGTATAGGAAATGGGACAGCTTACTCAGTAAAATCATTAGTTTCTGTTGGAAATGTAGAAATAACAAGTGGTTGGCATCATATTGTATTCACAAAAAATCAAGATAGATATAAAATTTATCTGGATAAGAGTGAGGTTTATTCTGAAACTCTAGATAATTCTGGCCTTTCAAATTCTCCAGCAAAGCTTCTTATTGGTAAAGCGTTGACAGGTAATCACTTTAAAGGAATCATCGATGATATTTTAATTCTCGGTGACTCTCTTACTCAAGATGATGTTTTAAATTTATATTACGGAGTATCAACTAAACTTGAAAATTCTCCAGAAGACGGTCAAATAATCAATTTTGGAATTGATGGTTCATTCACATATGTTCATAGCGGAAAAGGAAATGACTTAGAAGATAATTTTATATATTCCCTATCAGATGGTCAATGTGATGATTTAGGAAAGGTAATAATTAAAGTTAATCAACTTAATGATTGCCCTGTTGGTATTGATGATTATTTTAATGTTGATGAGGGAGGCACACTCAATGTATTAGCTCCTGGTGTGATAGCTAATGATATTGATGAAGAAAACGATGACTTATCTGCAACTTTCTTGGATGGACCTGATCACGGAATATTGAGCTTTAATGCTGATGGATCATTTGAATATATTCATGATGACTCAGAAACTTTATTGGATTCATTAAGATATTTAGTTAGTGATGCAGATTCAATATGTTTAGATACTGCTACAGTTTATATTACAATTAATCCTGTTCCTGATTGTCCCATTCCAGTCAACGATGTTTATACAGTACTTGAAGGTGGGTCAATAACTATTGACACTTGTGTTGTTACCTATTCTATTCCTGGAACTCTCTTTACTAATTGGAAAAATAATGAACCTAATAATGCTAATGGTAATGAGCAATATGGTGAATTGAGTCCAATTGGTAGCACCTACCCTTATTTTAAATGGAATGATATGCCTAACATTCCTTTAAGTGGAGGTGGGGGTAGATATTATATTTTAGAAATAGAAGATACCATAAGTAGCTTATCCCAATTTTATTATTTAGCTCAGTATGAAGGTCACTCGTATTTTGTTTCAAATGAATCTTTAACATGGGAATCTGCGAAGTTTAAGGCTCAAGAAAATGGTGGATACTTAGCGGTTCTATCTGATGAAAAAGAATATCTTTTTGTTACAGAGAAACTTTATCAAAAAGCTTCAACGCTGGATATTTATAAAAATCTTAATCCATCTGAGCATGGAAAGGCTTGGATAGGATTATACCAAGATTTAAATGATAAATATTATGAGGAGCCATCAGGAGGATGGAGATGGGTTGATGGAACTTATTTATATAATGAAGGTGATCCAACTACTCTTTGTGGAATATTATTAAATGATGAAGTTGGTGGTAGTGATACCATTTTTGTCACTGATTGGACTCTTCCCCAGAATGGTTCTCTAACTAATAATGAAATTAAATACAATGGTAAGTTTACTTATAATCATAATGGAAGTCAGCTTGGCGATACTATAGAGTATAAAATAGAGAGTGGTCTCTGTCCAAGTGAAATTACTGGAAAAATTATAATTAATGTTGAAAATATTAATGATTGTCCAATAGCCGTCAGAGACACCTTTTATGTTGATGAGGGAGGTACTTTAGATACTCTTGGGATAATTCTAAATGACT
>JAYPDR010000027.1:0-18492 GCA_038125345.1 Marinoscillum sp.
TAATTAAAAATTTAGCAAAAAAAGTCGGTTTCTCGAGTTGTGGCATATCCAAAGCTAGATTTCTTAAAGAAGAGGAGAAAAATTTCGAAAAATGGTTAATGCAGGGGAATCATGGATCAATGAGTTATTTAGAGAAAAACTTTGACAAAAGGCTTGATCCTAGAAAATTAGTTCCTGGTGCAAAATCTGTAATTTCATTAACTTATAATTATTATCCACCTAAAAAAATTATTAGTAAAAATAATTTTATTGTATCAAAGTATGCCTATGGTAAAGATTACCATATTGTTATAAAAAATAAGTTACATGACTTACTTCTCTTGATAAAAAAAAATATTGGTGATATTAATGCAAGAGTTTTTGTAGATTCAGCACCTGTGCACGAAAGAGCTTGGGCTAAACTATCTGGTTTAGGATGGATTGGCAAAAACTCTTTACTTATAAATAAAAATATGGGGAGTTATTTTTTTCTAGCTGAAATTATATCTGATTTAAAGCTTGATCCAGATAATTCGGTAACTGATCATTGTGGTAGATGTACTAGATGTATTGATGCCTGTCCAACAGATGCAATTACACAAGCTCAAGTAATAGATTCAAAAAAATGCATTTCATATTTAACAATTGAAAACAAAAAGGAAATACCAGAAAAATACAATGAACTATTCAATAATTATATCTTTGGTTGTGACATATGTCAAGATGTATGTCCATGGAATAAATTTTCAAAACCACATTCTGAAAAAGATTTTTTAGCAAAGTCTGAAATAGAAAAATATTCTAAAAATGATTGGAAAGAAATAACTTTAGAAACATTTAATTCAATATTCAAAGATTCTGCAATTAAAAGAGCTACGTTTGAAGGAATAAAAAGAAATATAAATGCTGCATTATAATTTAACTTTTTTTAATTTTTAGATTAATATCTTAAAGTATCTCTTCTTTAAATTTGTTTATGTTTTTATATTTTAAGAGAATCCTTTTTGCTCTTCTATTACTTTTAAAATACAATTATTCGTATTCACAAGATATAAATGTGAGTATTACTCCAGAAAAATTATCTATTGGAAATAATTTAAAAATTACTGTTAATGTAAGTAATAATCAAATTAGAAATTATGGTCCATTTCCAGAAATTAAAGGATTTAGAAAGTCAGGAATTTCATCTTCTAGCTCTACTAATTTTATTAATGGCACAATGTCTACCTCTCAGAGTATAACTCAAAATTATACAGCAGTTGAAATAGGAGAATTTGAAGTGCCTAATTTTTTAATTCAAGTAAATGATAAATCCATAAGTGTCAAAGGAAAAAAAATTATAGTTGATGAAAATTATAACGAGCCAAAACAATCTCCCTTTAATAATTTCTTCGATCCTTTCTCTGACCCACTTGATAATTTTTTTAACAGAAATAACGAAGAGTTTTACGAAGTTGAAGCTGATGCTTTTCTAAGTTTATCTACTGATAAAAAAAGTGTTTATGTTGGAGAAGGGTTTAATACAACTCTTTCATTCTTTGTTAGCGAAAATAATGTTGCAGATATGAGATTTTTTGAACTTGGGAAACAACTTACTGAAATAGTTAAAAAAATAAAACCAGCTAGTTGTTGGGAAGAAAATTTTAATATTGAAAATATAAACAGCGTGCCTGTTACAATTAATAACAAAAGGTACAATCAATATAAAATTTTTGAAGCAACTTACTACCCCCTCAATGATAAAACTATAAATTTTCCTAAATTAAGCTTAGAGTTGATTAAATATAAAGTATCTAAAAGACCATCTTTTTTTGGAAGAAATAAAATTGAAGATTATGAAACTTTTTCTTCAAAACCTTTATCAATTAAAGTAAAAAAACTA
Organism: Marinoscillum sp.; assembly: GCA_038125345.1. Lineage (GTDB taxonomy): Bacteria > Bacteroidota > Bacteroidia > Cytophagales > MED-G16 > MED-G16. The sequence goes on from JAYPDR010000027.1 coordinate 1,862, forward strand.
CCTGATCACCCATCAAAAGAAAATATTTCTGTAGGTAGATTTAAGCTGAAAGAGAAAATTAACAAGACAGAATTACTTACAGGTGAAGATATTATTTATGACTTTGAAATTACAGGTGAGGGAAATATATCTGCAATAAATGAGCCAAATATAAATTCTGGTGAGTTTGAATTTTATTCTCCTAACTCTCAACAAATTATAAAAAGAGAGAATAGTAAGGTTTTTGGAACAAAAAAATACAGTTATTATGGAACTGCATCCAAACCTGGAGATTATAAATTTTCAAATGTTTTTGAGTGGATATACTTTGATCCACAAGATGAAATCTATGATACTTTAAAATCTTCAATAATAATAAATGTTGATGGAGAGCCTGTGTTAAAATCTTTTAGAGAGAATATAGATGATAACCCATTTTTAGAAATAATTAATGAGGCTGACAATACACTAATATCTACTAAAAAAGAAAATAACATTATCCTCATTCTAAATATTATTGTTATAACTTTAATGATATCATTTGTTTTTTTTATTCTCAAAAAGAAAGATGAGTAATTCTTTTGGAAAAAATTTTAAAATCACAACCTACGGCGAGTCTCACGGGAAAGCTATAGGTGTTATTATTGATGGATGTCCTCCTGGTATCAAAATAGAAAAAAAAGATATTCAGATAGAATTAGATAGAAGGAAACCTGGGCAGTCTAAAATCACAACTCAAAGAAAAGAAAATGATGAAGTTGAAATTCTCTCCGGAGTTTTTGAAAATAAAACAACAGGCATGCCAATTAGTCTCATTATTTATAATAGAGACCAAAAAAGTAGTGACTATAATCACTTGAGTGATATTTTTAGGCCATCACATGCAGATTATACATACCATATTAAATATAAAAACAGAGATCATAGAGGTGGCGGAAGAAGTTCTGCCAGAGAAACCGCTAATTGGGTTGCTGCTGGAGCAGTTTCTAAAAAAATTTTAGAACAAATAGGAGTAGAAATTACAGCATATGTCTCTAAGGTAGGAAAATCAGAGATAGAAAAATCTTATAAAGAACTTGACTTAACAAAAGTTGAGTCAAACATTGTAAGATGTCCTGATGAATTATATGCAAAAAAATTTATTTCAATAATAGATAATGCCAGAAAAAATAGAGATACTGTTGGAGGAGTTGTATCGTGTGTTATTAAAGGATGCCCTCCCGGAATTGGAGAACCTGTTTTTGGTAAACTTCATGCAGAACTTGGAAAAGCAATGCTCTCAATAAATGCAGTTAAAGGATTTGAATATGGGAGTGGTTTTAAAGGTAGTGAAATGCTAGGCTCTGAACATAATGATCCATTTGAGATTAAAAACGGAAAAGTAAAAACTAGATCAAATTTTTCAGGCGGAATTCAAGGAGGAATTAGCAATGGAGAGGATATTTATTTTAATGTTGCATTTAAACCAGTTTCTACTATAATGAAAAATCAAGAAAGCATAAATGCAAAAAATGAAAATAAAATACTTGAAGGAAAAGGAAGACATGATCCATGTGTTGTACCTAGGGCGGTCCCAATTGTAGAATCTATGGCTGCAAATGTTTTAGTTGATTTATATTTACAGAATAAAATTTAAAATATGGCTCTCCATTCAAAAATTATATTAGGTTTAGTTGTAGGTTTAGTTGTAGGTATTATATCTGTATTTTTAGGAATAGGAGAATATATTTCTAATTGGGTTATGCCTTTTGGTACTGTATTTGTTAAAATGTTAAAACTCGTAGCAGTACCTTTAATATTAGTTTCTTTAGTCTCTGGTATTTCAAATCTAAGAGATACCTCAAAATTATCTAGGATAGGAGGCAAAACATTTGGAATTTATATTATTACCACAGTTTCTGCAATTGTAATAGCATTGATTCTAGCAAACACCCTACAACCAGGAGAGTATTTTCCTGAAGAAAAAACATTGGAACTAAAAGAAAAATATGCGTCAGACGCATCTATGAAAATTACTAGCGCCAAAAATGTTGAAAGCTCTGGTCCACTCCAAATGCTTATTGATATTGTTCCTGATAATTTTTTTTATGCTGCTAGCAATAATAGGAATATGCTTCAAATAATATTTTTTGCTGTTCTTTTTGGTGTGGCATTAGTTCTATCATCTCCAAAAAAAACAAATTCAATAAAAAAAGCATTTGATGGGCTTAACGAAATTATAATTAAGATTGTTGAAATAATAATGGATTATGCACCTATAGGTGTTTTTGCCCTACTAGCTGGTTTAATTGTTGATTTAGCTGGTAATGATCCAAATAACATTTTAATTACTCTAACTCCATTACTTTTTTATGCTTTAACTGTAATTATTGGACTATCTATAATGATATTTTTATTTTATCCATTAATAATTATTTCATATACTGAAATTTCTTATAAAAATTTTTTAAAAGCTATTTTTCCTGCCCAAATGTTAGCATTTTCAACTAGCTCAAGTGCAGCCACTTTACCAGTTACTATGAAAAGGGTTGAAAAAAATTTAAATGTATCTGATGAAGTAACAAGTTTTGTCTGTCCATTAGGAGCAACAATAAACATGGATGGGACTAGTATTCACCAAGCGATTTCTGCAGTTTTTATAGCTCAAGCATTTGGTCAAGATCTAACATTAATTGATCAGGTTGCTATAGTTTTAACCGCAACCTTATCTTCAATTGGTGCCGCTGCTGTACCAGGAGCAGGACTTATAATGCTTGTAATTGTCTTAGGAGCAATAGGAATTGACCCTCAAGGTTTGGCTTTGATTATAGCTATTGACAGACCTCTTGATATGTTAAGAACAGTTGTTAATGTAACTGGTGATGCTACAGTAGCTAGTGTAGTAGCTTCAACAGAAGGAGAAAAACTTAAATATAAAGAAAATGAATAATGTTAATATTTATTTAGAGGCAAACCCAAATCCAAATTCTCTAAAATTTGTTACAGATAAAATGTTATTAGGTGAAGGTTTAATTAAGGATTATCCTGATTCTGAAAGTGCTAATGACTCCCCTTTAGCAAAGGAAATCTTTAAATTTGATTATGTCGATAGGGTTTTTATAATGACAAATTTTATTACAATTACGAAAAATCAACAAGTTAATTGGGATGATATAAAATTTGAATTAAGAAATTTCATAAAAAAATATCTAGAAGATGGAAAAGAGATTGTTAAAGTTATAACAAGTGTTAAAAAAGGATCTTCATCCCATAATGAAATAGATAATAAAATAATAGAGGTACTTGAAGAATATATAAAACCTGCAGTGGAGCAAGATGGAGGAGCTATTCAATTTGAGTCTTTTGAAAAAGGTATTGTGAAAGTCTCTCTTCAGGGAGCCTGCAGTGGTTGTCCCTCTTCAATGATCACTCTAAAATCAGGAATTGAAAAATTACTTAAAAGGTTTATTCCAGAGGTAAATGAGGTGATAGCTGAGGGAGTATAAATTATATTCTAACTGTCCATGAAGTAGATCCATCAGGATTATCTTGAAGCTCAATTCCTTTGTAAAATAACTCATCTCTTATCTCATCTGAAACTCTATAGTTTTTTAAAGTCCTTGCCTCGTCTCTTTTTTTAATAGCTGACTCTATAAATGAAATTTTAATTTTTTTTGATTTAAGCATTAATAAGTTTAACTCACTGATAAACTTATCTTTTTCTTCTATAAACAATCCTAATATAGTCCCATAAAAACTGAATAATTCATGAAATAAAGAAGCAAAAAATTTAGATTCACCAGTTATTTTTTTATTCACATTAATCAAATTAAATTTTCTAACTACTTCAAAAAGAACAGAAAATAACCCAGGTGTATTAAGATCATTATCTAAATAATTTTTTATTTTATCATTATATGAATTAAAATCTTTTTTATATGAATCAACTTCTTTTTTCTCAATAGTAGATTTTAAGATTTTTTCAGCTAAATCTAACGATGAATAAATTTTCAATAAATTACCAATAGCTTGATTTATAATTTTGTTATTAAAATTCAAAACTGACCTGTAGTGAACACTCAAAATAATAAATTTTAAAATTTCAGAATTATAATCTCTAATAAAGTCTCTTCCTTTGATAATATTTCCTAAAGATTTAGACATTTTCTGATTATCAAAATTGATAAGGTTATTATGTATCCAAAAATTAGCAAAGGATTTAGATGTTTTACACTCTGATTGTGCAATCTCATTTTCATGATGAGGAAATAGTAGGTCTACCCCACCACCATGAATATCTATCTTATCTCCTAATAACTTATTAGACATAGCTGAACACTCAATATGCCAACCTGGTCTACCATATCCCCAAGGAGAATCCCAACCAGGATCATTTCCAGATGAAGGTTTCCATAATATAAAATCCAGAGGATTTCTTTTTTTATCATTAATCTCAATTCGATGACCAGCTAATAAATCACTTGTATTTTTCCCAGATAATTTTCCATATTCATTAAATTTTTCTATAGAAAAAAAAACTGAGTCATCTGATAAGTAGGCATAATCTTTCTTAATTAATTCCTCAACAAATAAAATAATATCTGTAATATGATCTGTACACCTAGGGGTAAATGTGGGTTTTTGAATTTTTAATGAAGCATAATCTTTTTCAAATTCATTTATGTATTTCTCAGATATTTCTTTTGTTGAGACATCCTCTTTCTTGGATCTGTTAATTATTTTATCATCAATATCAGTGTAATTATAAACATATGTTACTTTATAACCCTTAGACGAAAACCAATTTCTTAAAAAATTAAAAAAGATAGGTCCCCTAAAATTACCTATATGAAGTAGATCATAAACTGTTGGCCCACAAACATACATCAATATTTCACCTTTCTTAATGGGGGAAAAAACTTCTTTCTTCTTCCCTAAAGAGTTATATAGCTTAAGAGACTCATTCATTCCTTTATTTTTTCTTCAAAGTTTGACATATTGATAAAAAAAGTTAAGTTTGCGTACTAATTTAAATGGAAGCGGGGACATTTGTCCCCATTTTTTTTGAAAAATATTATGGATACTAAAGTACTTATACAATCATTTACTGAGTTTGCTAAACAAAAGAATGTTGACAGGCCTACAATGATAAGAATTCTACAAGATGTTTTTAGAGCAATGATTAAAAAAAGATTTGAGCATGATGAAAATTTTGATATTGTAATTAATGCTGATAAAGGAGACTTAGAAATAATGAGATTTAGAGAAATTGTTGATGATAATTCTGAAGACATATGGGACTATGATAAAATAAAATTATCAGATGCTAAAAAAATTGAAAAAGATTTTGAAGTTGGTGATGAAGTTGCAGAAGAAATAAAAATTGAAGATTTTGGAAGAAGAGCTATTATTTTAGCTAAACAAACTCTTATTCAAAGAGTTAAAGACCTTGAAAAAGAAGTTATTATTAGCAAGTATGATGAATTAGTTGGTGAAATTATAACTGGAGAAATTTATCAAATTCTAAGCAGAGAGGTTTTATTAGTAGATAATGAGGGCAATGAGATTTCTCTTCCTAGAAATGAGCAGATATATAAAGATAAGTATAGAAAAGGAGATACATTAAGAGGAGTTGTTTCTAAAGTTGAAATGTTTAGAGGAAATCCTAGAATAACTTTATCTAGAACAAGCCCTGTGTTTTTAGAAAAGCTTTTTGAAAACGAAGTCCCTGAAATATCTGATGGGTTAATTACTATAAAGAAGGTTGTAAGAGAGCCCGGAGAAAGAGCTAAAATTTGTGTTGAGTCTTATGATGATAGAATTGATCCTGTAGGAGCTTGTGTTGGTATGAATGGGTCAAGGATACATTCAATTGTAAGAGAGCTTCAAAATGAAAATATTGATGTTATTAATTACACTGATAATCAAGAGTTATATATTTCAAGAGCATTGAGTCCTGCAAAAATAACTAGCATGAACATAAATAATGAAAATAAGACTGTTTCAGTATATCTAAAACCAGACCAAGTTTCTTTGGCAATTGGAAAAGGTGGTCAAAATATTAAGCTTGCTAGTAGATTACTTGAATTAGAAATTGATGTTTTTAGAGAATTAGATGAAAACCAAGAAGAAGATGTTGATATTGAAGAGTTTTCTGATGAAATAGAAGGCTGGATAATTGATGAATTAAAAAGAATTGGTCTTGATACAGCTAAAGCTGTGCTTAATCTTGATAAAGAAGATTTATTAAAAAGATCTGATTTGGAAGAAAGTACAATTGATGAAGTAGTAAAAACACTTAAAAAAGAATTTGAATAGTTTATGAGTGAAGAAAAACAACTAAGGCTTGGTCAAGTAGCTAGAAAACTAAATGTTGGTAGAAACACAATAATTAGTTATCTACAAGAAAAAGGGTATGATATTGACTCAAACCCTAATACTAAAATTGATCAAAAACTTTATAGTATTCTTTCTAATGCATTTGAAGACTCTGCTGTTGAAAAAAAGGTTGCTTCTAATATAAAAATTGGGTTAGAAGAAAAATCAAATATTTCTAATGAATTTGTTAAGGAAATTTCTGATATAAAAGAGGAAATCAACGATGAAAAAGACCTAAAAGAGGAAAAAACTAATCAACAAGTTGAGGGAATAAAAATTATAAAAAAAATAAAATTAGATGATAATGATAGAAAAAGAGTCGCTTCATCTGACCAATCAAAAAAGAAAAGAAGACCAAGAAAAAGAATTATTTCAAATAAAAATGAAAATAAACAAATTCAAAAAATAGGATCTGACAGCAAGGAAGATTTAGATAAAAAAAACAAAGAAATTCAAGATAAAATAAAATCTACTCTAGCAAAATTAAGTGGAGGAAAAGACTCAGATACCAGAAGATCCAAGTATAGAAAAGAGAAAAGGTCTCAACACGCTGAAGCTCTTGAAGAAGAAAAAATCAAATTACAAGAAGAATCTAAAACATTAAAAGTTACAGAATATATTTCTGCTAATGATTTAGCAAAAATGATGGATGTAACTGTAAATGATGTGATTTCAAAATATTTGGAAATTGGAATGTTCGTTTCAATAAATCAAAGACTTGACGCAGAAACAATAAGCATTATTGCAGATGAATTTGGATATAAAGTTGAGTTTACTACATCTGAAGAGAATGATACTATAGAGATTACTGATGAGATAGACAAAGAGGAAGATCTTACACCAAGGGCTCCAATAGTCACAATAATGGGGCATGTTGATCATGGTAAAACCTCATTGCTAGATTACATTAGAAATTCTAGGGTAACCGAAGGTGAGGCTGGTGGTATAACTCAACATATTGGAGCTTATGATGTTGAAACAAAAAATGGTAACAGAATAGCATTTCTTGATACTCCAGGTCACGAGGCTTTTACTGCTATGAGGGCTAGAGGAGCAAAGATGACTGATATTGTTATAATTGTGATAGCCGCCGATTCAACTGTAATGCCTCAAACAAAAGAAGCTATCAACCATAGTAAGGTAGCAGAAGTTCCAATTGTGTTTGCTATAAATAAAATAGATACTCCTAATGCTAATGTGAATAAAGTCAAAGAAGATCTATCTAAAATTGATATCTTAGTTGAAGACTGGGGTGGTAAATATCAATGTCAAGAAGTATCAGCAAAAACTGGTCAAGGTGTTGAAGAACTTTTAGATAAAGTTTTATTAGAAGCAGAACTTCTTGAGCTTAAAGCGAATTCAAAGAAAAAAGCTATGGGTACAGTTATTGAATCTGAGTTAGATAAAGGAAGAGGATACCTTACAACAATTATGGTTCAAGGGGGAACTTTAAGTAAAGGAGATATTGTATTAGCTGGTGCTCAACACGGTAAAGTAAAAGCTTTATTTGATCATAGAGGCAAAGAAAGAGATAAAGTTGGTCCTGCAACACCTATTTTGATGTTAGGATTGAACGGAGCTCCACAAGCTGGCGATAAGTTTAATGTCTTTGACTCTGATAAGGAAGCTAGAGATATTGCAACAAAAAGAGAACAATTAATAAGAGAACAAAAACTCAGGACTAAAAAACATGTTACCTTAGATGAAATAGGAAGACGACTAGCTTTAGGCAGTTTTAAAGAACTAAATGTTGTTCTTAAGGGTGACGTCGATGGTTCAATTGAAGCGTTGTCTGATTCTCTTGAAAAACTATCATCAGATGAAATCTCTGTAAATATTATACACAAAGGAGTTGGTCAAATCACTGAATCAGATGTTTTGTTGGCTTCTGCATCAGATGCTATTATTGTTGGATTTCAAGTAAGACCATCTGTTAAAGCTAGAGAATTAGCTGAAAAAGAAGGAATAGAAATTAGATCTTATTCAATAATTTATGAAGCAATAAACGAGATTAAAAGTGCTATGGAAGGTTTACTAGAGCCTACCGAAGAAGAAAAAATACTTGGAAATGTTGAAGTGAGAGAAACGTACAAAATATCAAAAATAGGCACCATTGCTGGATGTTTTGTCACTAATGGAAAAATTATAAGAAAAAATAATATTAGACTAATTAGAGACGGAATTGTTATTTTTACTGGAAAAGTTAAACAGTTAAAACGTTTTAAAGAAGATGCTACTGAGGTAAAGTCAGGGTTTGAGTGTGGAGTTAGCATTGAAGATTTCAATGATATTAAAGTAGGAGATATAATTGAATCATTTGAAATACAAGAAATAAAAAGAAAGCTTTAAATTTAAATATATGGCTAATATTGAAAAAACAAAATATACTGCTCAAGAGCTGGCAGAATTCGAAAAGCTCATCTTAGAAAAAATGAAAAATGCAAAAAGTGAGCTAGATTTCATCAAAGAATCTTTATTAAGAAGTAATTTATCTGGTACAGATTCAACTCAGGGTGCATTAAAAACATTAGAGGATGGTGCAGACACAATGGAAAAAGAGAGTTTAAGTCAGCTAGCTGGAAGGCAACAAAAATTTATTTCTAATCTAGAAAAAGCCCTAATAAGAATTAAGAATGGCACATATGGAATCTGTAAAGATTCAGGAAAGTTAATTGATAAAAAGAGACTAATGGCTGTTCCACATGCAACTCAATCTATAGAGGCAAAACTTAAAAGAGGTTAATTTGAGCTCATTAGAATTAAAAATTGAATCATTAATTTTTTGTTCCCCAAAACCATTAAAAGTAGATGAAATTATCAAAGCACTTCTAGAAAGTGAGAAAAAAGATTATGATAAAGCGTCTATTTTAAAATATATCAATTCAATTATTTCAAAATATAAAGAGAAAAATTTCTCATTTGAGATAGTTGAGTCTGGAGGTGGATTTCAATTTTTATCTAAAAATGAGTTTTCTAGATTAAATGAAATTTTATTAAAACAGCAATCTAAAAGAAGATTATCAGTTTCAGCACTTGAAACATTATCTATTATAGCCTATAAACAGCCTGTAACAAAATCTGATATTGAAAAAATAAGAGGAGTTAATTGTGATTATACTATTCAGAAATTATTAGATAAAAATTTAATCAAAATAGAAGGAAAATCCGATAAACTTGGTAGACCTTTAATTTATTCTACAAGCGAGAAGTTTATGGATTATTTTGGAATAAATAGTCTTGATCAATTGCCAACCTTAAAAGATTTTCAGGAAGAAGAAAATACCATTGGCGATGAAAAAGAAATCTAATCTAGAAAAAATTAGATTAAATAGATATATATCTCAGTCTGGAATATGTTCAAGGAGAGATGCTGACAATTTAATTTTAAGTGGAAAAGTAAAAGTAAATGATACTATCATAAATACTTTAGGTTCAAAAGTAAACTTAAATGATAATATAAAGGTTAATAACAAGTTAATTAACCCTGGAAATCAATTTTATATATTATTAAATAAACCAAAAAATTATTCAACTTACAATAAAGCCTCAAAAAACAATAAATGTATTTTCGATTTAGTAAAAGTAAAACAAGAAAATGCAGTTATCATTGGAGAATTAGATAAAGATTGTTCTGGATTATTATTAATAACTAATGATACTGACTTACATAAAAAACATTTAATTTCAGGTAAGAAAATAAAACATATTTATTGTGTTACATTGAGAGAAGCTGTATCAGATGATGAATTAATTAACTTAAAAAAAATAGTATTAATAGATAATCAAGAATTTAAATTTAATAAAATACATATACTAGAAAACAAAAATGAATTAGGCATAGAGGTTCATGGTGAAAACAGTAAAATAATAAAAAAAGTTTTTGATTCTTTTTATCATCAGGTTTCTAGCTTAGATAGAGTAGTATTTGGAAATCTAACTAAAAAAGATTTACCCAGAGGAAATTGGAGAAAACTAAAAGAAAACGAAATAAGAAATTTAAAATCCTATTTAAAATAACTAATTATCAATAAAATCTGATATTAATAAAGAAAGATGTCTTAAATGATTTAAGCTTCCCTCGTCTTTTGTTCTTTTTAATTTTGATTTTATTCTTTTATCTAAATCAAATACTTTTCCTATTAGAATAGATTTAATATCAGAAGATTCATAACTCACATTTGTCCCATATCTTTTAGAAAAATTTGATTGAGACTTATCATTATTAATCATATCAAATAAAATATTTACATAAGTTTTTTGTAAGTTTCTTTGATACATAGAGATAGGAGAAGAATTATCCAACGTAATCCAAATACTTTTATCCAAATCGGAAATCATTTCATTTATTGTATACGATAAACTATTATTCATTTTTTCATTTTCCAGCATACGAGAAAATCTTGAATAATCAAATAATCTTCTTAAGGCATAATCTTGAATAGATCTAACTCTTTCTTGAGAACCAATATTTTCAATTTTATTTAAGACATCTTTATTTTCAAGCCAATCAAGTGAAGTAAAGACATGTTGATTTAAAAAATTAATAGCCTTTAATTGGTCAGCTTTTGGGACATGAGAATATACGTCTCCTTCCTGATCATTACTTTTAAGGTTCTCATAAATTCCTCCAACATTAGAGGTTACATGACCAATATATCTTCTAAACTGAGAATAAACATTTAAATATAATTCCTTCAAATCATCATAATTTTTTCCAGTTTCATAAGTCCATTCTAATAGATTAGGTACTATTCTTTGAAGATTAAGTAATCCGTAATAACTAGCATCCATATTATCGCTACCAATAGATTCTGTTTGAGATCTTGGGTCAATTCCGTTTGAGTATCCAAACCAATACTCAAAATCATCTGCATTGTCTATTATCCATTTATTTAATAATTCTTTTTCGGAATTTTCATCTTTACCATCAAAATAAGTATATCCCCACTTTATTGACCAGATATCATATGTCCCAACTCTTGGATAAAAGTTAGTTACTCCATCTTCAGGCTGAGCCACGTAATTAAATCTTGCATAATCCATAATTGAAGGTGCCACTCCGTGGCTACTAGTAAAAGTAGGGGATCTTAAACTATCAACGGAATAAGCAAAACTTGAACCCATATTATGGGGAAGTCCTATGGTGTGTCCAACTTCATGCGCAGAAACAAATCTTACTAGTTGTCCCATAACCTCATCTTCAAATTTTACTCCTCTTGAATCTTCATTTACAGCTGAAGTCTGAATCAGATACCAATTTCTTAAAAGATTCATCACATTATGATACCACCCAATATCACTTTCTAAAATCTCACCCGTTCTAGGATCTGCTGTATGTGGACCATAGGCATTTTGAATATCTGAAGCATAGTATCTTATAACTGAATATCTTGCATCTTCAGGGCTCCAATCTGGGTCTTCTTCTTTTGATGGTGGGTACTTACAAATAATAGCATTTTTAAATCCTGCAGCTTCAAATGCAACTTGCCAATCTTCAACTCCTTGTTTTAAATACTTTCTCCATTTCTGAGGTGTTGCCGGGTCTATATAGTAAATAATTGGCTTTACAGGCTCAACAAGCTCACCTCTCTTGTATGCCTCTATATCTTTTGGCACAAGTTTCCATCTTCTTATATATGATGTGGATTTAGCTTTTTGTTCATCAAGACCATAATCTGTTTGTGTTTGAGAAAAATAACCAACTCTTCTATCTAAATGTCTTGGCTGCATTTTTTCTTCTGGTAGAATTATCATTGAATTATTAATTTCTAAACTAATAGTTTGTGAATTCATTAATGAAGGAGGCTCTGTTGAAACATAAGTTAATACATTTCTAACCTCTATGTTTTTAGGAAAACTTTTAATAGATTCTATAAAAGATCTACTTTTATCAAGAGAAGTTATTTTTAAATCCTTCCTTCTTCCTTGAGGAAATCCCAATGCTTTTACATCAGTAGTAAATAAAGAAGTTACATCTATTATAAGAGAGCTGTCACTTGGGTTAACTGTTTCAATATCAAATGAATAAAGAATAGGTTCAAAATTTGAGTTTCTTACAGATTCATATATTGGTAGTGAATCATTTGCAATATTTTCATAACTTACTATTCTTAATAATACCTTCTCATCTTTTTTTTGCCATCTCAAAACTTGAGAGTTAATTTTTTGACCACCATAACCAATTCCATTGGCAGTTTTTGCAATTCTAGTCACCATAAGCATTTCTCTATCTAAAAATGCTAGAGGGATTTCATAATAAAAGGAGCTTTCTTTCTTATGAACAATAAAAAGCCCATCATCCGATTTAACATCTTCATTTATAATAGATTCATATGTTTTCTCTTTTTTATCTGAATCTGATTTTTTTTGTGAAAACGAATTAAATGAAAATAAAAAAAGTACTAGAATAAAATATCTCATATGTTTTGATTTAATGTATTCTAAATCTATAAATAAAAAAACCATATAACAACATTGTTGTTTTATAATAAAATAAATAAATTTATGTCTCATGAGACAACCTATTGTTGTAAAAATTAATAATAATTCTAAAAGATCTTTTTGTTACTATAATTTAAACGGAAAAAGAATTAAAGTTTACAATTGGGTTTCTTTTGAAAAAATAATAGAACCAAACAAAATAAAAGATTTAAAACAGAGAGAAGAAATGTTAAAAAAATTAAAGAAAGAAATTGAAAAAGATCTTGCGAGAGATATAAAAGGTGAGCTTTATTCAAATTTGTATGAACAAAGTATTTTTAAAGAAAGATTGCCATTGGTGATTTTTGAGCACTCAAACGAAGGATCTGTTTACGTAGCTAGAGAAATAGCCAAAACCATCAAAGAAAAAGAACTTGAGGGCAAAAAGTGTGTACTAGGACTTGCGACAGGATCATCTCCACTTTCTATTTACAAAGAATTAATAAGAATGCATAAGGAGGAAGGGTTAAGCTTTAAAAATGTTATAACATTTAATTTGGATGAGTATTGGATGATGAACCCTACTTCTTCTCATAGCTACCATAAATTCATGCACGAAAATTTATTCGATCACATTGATATAGAAACAAATAATACATATATACCTAATGGGCTACTAGAACCATCAAAAATTGAAAAATATTGTTTAAAATTTGAGAGTAAAATTAAAAAACTAGGAGGTATTGATTTTCAACTTTTAGGAATTGGAAGAAATGGACATATAGGATTTAATGAGCCAGGATCAATTAAATCTTCTATTACAAGAAAGGTCCAGATAGAATACACAACAAGGTTTGACGCATCGGAAGAATTTGGAGGAATTGATAATGTACCATCTGAGGCAATAACTATGGGAATTCAAACAATCCTTAACGCAAAAAAAATAATATTAGTGGCTTGGGGAAATAGCAAATCCAACATAATAAAAAGTGCTGTAGAGGATGAAATGTCTGAAAGTGTTCCTGCATCACTACTTCAAAGCCACAGAAATAGACTTTTTGTTCTTGACAAAGAGTCTAGCTCAAACCTCAAAAGATTTGTTTCTCCATGGGTATATACTGACATCAACAAAAAACCAAAAAATATTCTAAGTAGCACCATTATTGGGTGGTCGGATGAAATAATTAAAAAAGCTGTAGTATGGTTATCATTAAAACTAAAAAAACCCGTTTTATTATTAACAGATGATGATTACATAGAACATGGAATGGGAGGAATTTTCGAAAAATATAATTCATCGTATGACGCTAATATAAAAGTTTTTAATATGCTTCAGAGCACAATTACAGGTTGGCCTGGAGGTAAGCCAAACGCAGATGATACATCAAGACCTGAAAAATCTAAACCAGCAAAAAAAAGAGTAATTATTTTCTCACCTCATCCTGATGATGATGTAATATCTATGGGTGGGACTTTTGACAGATTAATTCAACAAGGTCATGACGTTCATGTGGTATATCAAACTTCAGGAAATACAGCTGTTTGGGATGATTATATTATTGAAATTTTTGAGCAAAATAATTTAATTAATAAAGATATTTCAGATAACAAAGAATTTGTAGAGCTATGTAACAAAAATCTAACTAAAGTAAAAAAACTAATCAATGGTGAATTTGACTATGAAGGATTAAAATATTTAAATAATATTAAAGGTGCCATAAGAAAATCTGAAGCATATCAAGCTTGTAAATTTTTTGGATTAATCAACAATAAAAACATACACTTCTTAGATATGCCTTTTTATAATAAAGGTGAGAAAAAAGAAAGTGACATAGGAGTAAAAGACATAAAAGTTGTTGAAAAAATAATTTCAAAAATAAAGCCTCATCAAATCTTTGCCGCCGGGGATTTAAATGATCCTCATGGAACACATCGACTTTGCTTACATGCTGTTATCAGATCATTAAATAATTTAAAAAAACACACCTATATAAAAAATTGTTCAATTTGGCTTTATAAAGGAGCATGGGATGAGTGGAAAATAAGTGAGATTGATATGGCAGTGCCAATGAGCCCAAATCAAGTAATAAGAAAAAGAAAAGCTATCTTTAAACATAAGTCTCAAAAAGATGGTGCAGTTTTTCCAGGTAATGATAATAGAGAGTTTTGGCAAAGGGCTGAGGAGAGAAACAAAATGACCGCAGATTTGTACTCGGAGTTAGGTCTAGCTAAGTATGCTGCTATTGAAGGATTTAAAAAGCTTTACTTATAACTATAATATATTTCAAAAGATAGTGGTGCTGGGTGGACTCGAACCACCGACTCACGGATTTTCAGTCCGATGCTCTACCACCTGAGCTACAGCACCTGATGAAATATTTGCAAACCTAAGTAAATAAACATTTCTCACAAAATTATTATTTTTGAAATTGATCCGCCATTATGAATTTAGTTTCTCAACTTTTTTTTCTTTTATTAATTTCAATTTCATCATTTTTTATAATAAGAAGAGTTTTAATAATTAGAAGAAATATTTCTTTAGCAAAAAAACCTGTTAAGGTAAATACTAATAAGAAAACAAGAATTAAAAACCTCCTTTTGTTGGCGTTTGGTCAAAAGAAAATGTTTAAAAAAATAATCCCTGCAATTTTACATTTTTTCCTTTATGTTGGATTTATAATTATAAATATAGAAGTTATTGAGATAGTAATTGATGGGCTCTTTGGTACTCATAGAATATTTTCTGAATTAGGGATGCCATATTATAATATTTTTATTTCTATAATAGAATTTTTTGTTATAACCGTACTTATATCTTGTGTTATTTTGCTAGTAAGAAGGAATCTATTAACCATAAATAGGTTTAAATCTAGAGAATTAAAAGGCTGGCCTACACTGGATGCAAACCTAATTTTGATTTTTGAAATAATTTTAATGCTTGCAGTTATAACATTAAATACAACAGATTTAGTGCTTCAAGATGCGAAAGAATATCCTATAACTGGAGAATTCTTTTTTTCAACTAATTTTAAAAGTTTATTTGATTCATTTTCTTTATCTACCATTTTATTAGTTGAGAGGATATCTTGGTGGGTACATATAATAGGCATTTTATTTTTTGCCTTATATATTACATACTCCAAGCATTTACATATTTTTCTAGCATTTCCAAATACATACTATACAGATGCCAGCCCTCTTGGAAAAATGAAAAATATGGAATCAATAACGAATGAAATAAAAATAATGCGAGGGGAAAAACCTGACAACAACCCCACCAATTCAATTACTTTTGGAGCAAAAGACATTGAAGATTTATCTTGGAAAAATTTATTAGACGCATATTCCTGCTCTGAATGTGGCAGATGCACGAGTGTATGTCCTCCAAATATTACTGGAAAAAAATTATCTCCAAGGAAAATAATGATGGATGTAAGAGATAGAGCTGAAGAGGTTGGGAAAAGAAAAGTAAAAAAATTAGGGGATGATAATAAAAATCTAGTTGGAGATTATATTAGTAAAGAAGAAATATTAGCATGTACTTCTTGCAATGCCTGTGTTGAAGAATGTCCAATATCAATCAATCCTTTAGATATAATCATCGAAATAAGGAGGTTTTATGCTTTAGAAGCATCTCAATTACCACAAGAATGGAACTTAATGATGCAAAATATAGAAACAAATTTTTCACCATGGAAATTTCCTATTGAAGATAGAACAAAATGGATAGATGAAATAAAATGAAAATAAGAACAATAAGGGAGTTTATAGAGTCAAATGAACAGCCAGAAATATTATTTTGGATAGGGTGCGCTGGATCTTATGATGAAAGGTATAAAAAAGTAACAAGGGCATTTGTAAAAATATTGAACAAA
>JAYPDR010000028.1:0-10456 GCA_038125345.1 Marinoscillum sp.
GAATATTTTAGTGAGTCATTTTCATTACTTTGAGCTTGGGAAAAAAAAGAAACAGAAAATACTTTAATAAAAACTAATAGTAAAAAAAACTTATTAAAAAGGTTCAAAGCAATTCTATTAGATATTAAGATCTCTTTAGCACTTCTTTGATCAAATCCTCAAGGGAGATTTTACTATTTCTAGATAAAATATCATCAATATTTTTTTCAACAACATTTTTAGAAATACCTAAAGAAGATAAAGCAGATAACGCTTCATTTTTAATTGTATTGTTAATTTCTTTATTTATTTCATTATTAGATATTTCATTAATTGATATTTTATCTCTTAATTCAAGAATAATTCTTTCTGCTGTTTTCAAACCTATTCCTTTAACGGATTTAATCTTATTAGTATCTGATTCGGTTATAGCCTTATTAAGTTCCATTGAAGAGAGTGAAGATAAAATCATAATGGCAGTACTCGGACCTACTCCATTTATTGATATAAGACTAAGAAAAGTCTTTTTTTCTTTCTCAGTTTCAAAGCCATAAAGAGTGTGTGAGTCTTCTTTTATATTAAGATGAGTATAAATGAAAATATTATTTTTATGCTTTAATTTAGAGTAAGTTCTTAGGGAAATTTTAACTTCATATCCAATACCATTAACTTCAATAATTACTTTAGTTGGATCAATATGTATTTTTTTACCACTTATAAAAGAAATCATAATTCAAATGTCTTTAATATAGAAGAAATTTCTTGCATGAACTCTCTTTTTTTTGATCCAGGAGCATAAACATAACCCTCTATATAATAAATTCTATCTAGTTTACTATTATAGACAGTAATACTATGGAATGGTCCACCTGCAGAGATATCACTTAATTTCCATAAACCTTTTGAAATAACTGCAAGGTTTCCATTTAAATTAATCTTTTCATAGTTTATTGGGAAAATACTTTGTATATCCATAAAAATATTTGTCTTTTCAGAATCAATTAAGAATTTTTTGGAGATAAAATTTCTCAATGGAGAGACATCAGGTTCAGTGGAATGAAAAATTTTATTAAGACCATCAATTTTAGTCTTTGAGTAATCTTCATAAAACACATAAATATTTTTTTCATACTCTGGGTCAAGTTGTCTTAACCAAAAAAAATTCATATTCTCAGAAATAATATTTTTAGCAAGGTCATACCCAAAAGGAATTTTTACTTTTATGTTATGATCTTTTTCAATTTTTTGAGAAATATTTTTTTCGGTCTTTGAAAAAATTTCTCTGCTTACTCTTTTATCAAGTTCATCATCAAAAAATTTTAAAAGAGAGGATTTATTTTTTTCAATCTTATTAAATAAACCTTCATCTGTTTTACTAAATAAATAAAGAACTAATTGTCCTTTTGCGTATTGATCTCTTCTTACAAAATAAAAAAGAGATGAATCATTTTCAATCTTATCAAGTGACTCATTGTTAAAATTTTTTCTCAAAATTTCGGAGTCAATGCTTTTACCTTCAAGAGTAAAAGCTATAACAATATTTTTAGCGTATTTAAGAATATTATTAAATTTTCTAGGTTTAATAAATCTTAAATCATATTTAGTTTCAGGCTGAGGTAAGCCAGTTATAAAAGATGAGTACGTTTGTAATAGAGATCTTCCAATTTTTCCTTTAAATTTTGTTGAATCCATTACGAGCAACATTTCATTATTTTCTCCAGATGCATTAGGTAGAAAGGAAGAATTAGAAGTAATTGACTGTGATTTATCATCACATGATACGAACATTAAGCAAAGGAATAAAATAAAATTTGATTTAATTAATCTATTTATCATTCGACTAATATTTATTTAAATTTGTTACTTTTAATAAAATATTAAAAAAATGAGTAATGAATCTTTAAATAAAGCCATTACCTCTTGCTTTGCAAAAATAGCAAGAGTAGACGGAAGTATTGGCCAAGAAGAAGTTGATATTTTAAATTCAAGTCAAATTTTGAAAAAGTATAGTTATGGATCTTTAGAAGATATAGACACTAAAAACTTTTTTAATAAAATTAGTTCTGAATATGGAGAGGTTATTAAAAAAAATCTAGATGAAGATGAAAAAGAAACATTTGTTGAAGAACTAGTCAAACTAATAAAAGCAGATAATAAAGTTCATGATCATGAATTCTTTTTATTAGGCCACATAGCAAACAGTATCGGATACAATCCTAATAAAGTTGCTGAAATTATTCAAAAAAAGGGTTTGTCAAAATCCTCTGGTTGGTTCTCTTGGCTATTTGGCTAAATAAAGTCTTTATTTTTTTTCTGAATCAGATGAGTCTGAAGATGTTTCTTTCTCAATTTCTTTTTTTATCTCTCTTGAAGCATCTTTAAACTCTCTTATTCCCTTACCAAATCCTCTAAAAATTTCAGGAATTTTATTGGCTCCAAAAAAAATCACAACTATAAGCCCAATTATTATCCACTCCCATCCTCCTGGCATTCCAATTGCAAAAATCATATCCATATTATTTAAGTTTAATAAGTAAATATAGCAAAATCATTTTTTGATAATCCAATTTTCCGGATTCAACTTAATATTATTTTTCCATATTTGAAATTGTAATTGAGTTATACCATCATTATTTGTAACTAAATCTGCAATCTCTTGACCTTCATAGATTATATCACCTTTTTCTACTTTTAAATTTTTGAGTTTTGCGTAAAGACTATAATACTCACCATGATTTATAATTATAACATTATTCATCCCCGGAATAAAAGCAACTGTAGACACCTTTCCATCAAAAACTGAATGAACCTTAGAGGAATTTCGAGTCTGAATATCAATTCCATCATTTTTAATTTTAATGTTTTTTAAAATTGGGTGTGGGTGTTCACCAAATTTATTAGAAATAAATCCAGATTTTACTGGCCATTCAAGTTTACCAATTTTAGATTCAAAACCCTCTGTTAGCTTTAGTAAATCTAGGTCCTCTTCATCAGTTTTATTAATTGATTCTTTCTCTTTTCTAATTATCTCTCTAATCAATATATCTAAATTTTCTAAAGCCACTTTTCTTTCATTTATCTCTTTTCTAAGATCTCTTTGCTTTTTACTTAAATCAGATATTATTTTTTTCTGAGATCCCCTTAATTTTTGTAATTTATTGTTCTCACTTAGTTCAGAACTAAGCAAAACTTTCTGTTTTTCGTTTAACTTGATTAATCTTTTTTCTTGAATTGATAATTCCTCGGTTACATTATTTATTTCATTAATTTGAGATTTTCGATAATTAGAATATTGAAATATGTAATTAAATCGCCTAAACATTTGATTATAATTTTCTGATGAAAAAACATATAATAATTTTCCTAGAGAGGATTTTGATTTATAAGAAAAATATATCATATCAGAATATTCTTTCATAAGAATATTTAAATCTCTTTTAAGAGAAGAAATAAGATTTTTTAAAATTTCAATCTCATTTTTTTGTTCATTTATATCTGATCGTAAATTGACTATTAGGCCTTCTCTATTTTTTATCTGTTTATTAATTACATTTAATTTACCAATTGAAATATTTTTAGTTTTTTCACTTTGCTGAATAATTTTTTCAGCCTCTTCAATTTTAACTAAATTCAAATCTCTTTCTTTCTCAAGAGAGGTTCTTGTCTGCTGAGAAAATAAGTTCAAAAACGATATAAAAAAAACTAAGGGAGTTAAACTAAATTTTCTTAATATCATATTTTGAGGGGATATTAAATGGAAATTTTAAAGGGCTATTGGTTCTTTCTACTTCTTTGAATTCAAAATTTATATTTGTGATAATAGGAACACTACTATCATCTAAATAACTAACAGAGGTGAATAAATGCCTTCCTGGAAATAGAATTTTACCTAATGGTTTAAAGTTTTCATAATCTACTGTGAGTAAATAATTAGTTAACTCATCAAATAAAATTAATTTTTCAATTTTAGAGGTTTTTGCATTAATTAGGTTTTGTGATTGAATAGATTTATTTTGTTGAATTACCTTGAAAGAGTTACCTTCATTAAGAACTTGATCATTTTCAGTGATTTTAAAAAGTAAGTTTCCTGTCAAAATAGACTCTAACTGATCAAAATTTAGTGCTATCTTAAATTCTTTCTCAATAATGTCTAGAGATGATTGGATAATCTGTTTATTTACTCTATCAACTATTATAAACTCATCTCTAGTTATTAATCCTCTAGCAGCTTCAACTCCCAATGCTACTCTAACTGAAAACCATATTTTTTCTTTATTTTCAATTCTCATATTAAGAGTTGCATTTATTAATTGATTATCATTTTTGTATTGAATTTTTGATTTTGTTGAAAGAAACTTATATTCAAACTTTTCTATTGCAAAGTCATCAATTTTTACCTTAGTTGATTTTTGTTTTATAAAATCTCTTTTACAAGAAACTAAAAAGAATATTAAGCAGAAAATTGAAAGTAATTTATTAGACATTTTGCAAATGTAATAATAAAATTCCTAGACTAAATTCATTAAATATGGTTATTTTCCTTTAAAATCTGGGCATCTTTTTTCAATAAAGGCATTGACACCTTCTTTAAAATCAGAAGTATTTACACATTCAGAGAATAAAAGAATTTCCTCATTAAAACCATTGACACTTTTATCATAAAAATTATTAACTGATTTAATAACATTTTTTATTGCTAGAGGTGCTTTTCGTTTAAAAGTTAGTATTAATTCTTCAGACTTCTTTAATCCTTCATCATAATTAGCTACAACATTATTTACTAAGCCAATTGAAAGAGCATCATCTGCAGATACCATATTAGCAGTAAGCATCATTTCTAATGCCTTTGCTTTTCCTACAATTTGAGTTAATCTCTGTGTCCCCCCATACCCTGGAATTAATCCTAAGTTTATCTCTGGCTGAGAAAATTTGGAATTTGAAGTAGCAATTCTAAAATGACATGATAAAGCTAGCTCACAGCCTCCTCCTAGAGCATATCCATTTACTATGGCAATAACGGGAATACTCATATTTTCAATTTTGAAAAATAATTCATGTCCATTTTTTGATAGAGAAATGGATGAATATTTATCAATTTTAGAAAACTCTTTTATATCTGCTCCAGCAATAAAAGATTTATCACCTTCCCCAGTTATAATAACTCCATATTTTTCATTTGTGTTTTCTGATATAAAATCAAAACATAATTTAAGTTCATTAATTGTTTCTTGATTTAAAGCGTTAAGATTTTTTGGTCTATTTATTTTTATTAAGTAATAATCATTATATGATTCCAGTAAAATATTTTTAAATTCATTCATTATTTTTTTCTTTCAGTTTAGTAATCATTTCTTTAATTGTTCTCCTTAAATCATACCTTGGATTCCAATCCCATTCTTTTCTAGCATAAAGATCATCAATTGAATTTGGCCAAGATTCAGCAATAGATTGTCTAAAATCTGGAGAGTATTTAACATCAAAATATTTATTTATCTTTTTTAACTCATTCTCCATCATATCAGGGGTAGTGCTAAATCCCGACAAATTATAACTAGAGTTGATAGAAAGATCCTTTCTATTTGCACTCATTAATTGAAATATTGATTGGATTGCATCATCTATGTATATCATTGGAAGCATTGTGTCTTTTTCTAAAAAACATTCATAAGTTTTATTTTCTAAAAATGAATAAAATATATCTACAGCATAGTCAGTAGTTCCCCCACCAGGTAAAGTATTTGAACTAATTATTCCTGGAAATCTTATACTCCTAATATCGGTATTATATTTCATGTTATA
The DNA here is from genome assembly GCA_038125345.1 of Marinoscillum sp. Lineage (GTDB taxonomy): Bacteria > Bacteroidota > Bacteroidia > Cytophagales > MED-G16 > MED-G16. The sequence continues at coordinate 5,779 of JAYPDR010000028.1, forward strand.
ATACTCACACCATCTCTCACCTGCCAATTTACTTATACCATAAATTGTACTTGGTTCAGTGATACTAAACTGAGGAGTGTTATCTTTTATAGAGGTACTTCCAAAGACGGATATAGAACTTGGCCAAAAAACTTTTTTTATTATTTTTTCTTTTGCTAACTCTAAAACATTAAAAAGAGAATTCATATTTAAATTCCAAGTTAACATTGGATCTTTTTCTCCATTTGCAGATAAAATAGCAGCAAGATGAAAAACTTCTTTAATATTATAATCTTTTATAACCTCAGATAAGTTGTCTTTGTCAAGAGCATCAATTTTTTCATAAATTAGATTACTATTTGAATAGTTTTTAATATCAGATAGAATAATATCATTTCTATCATATTTCATTTTTAGAAAATTTGAAAGTTCAGAGCCTAATTGTCCTTCAGATCCAATAATTAGAAGTTTACTCATTATGGGTTGTTGTAATTAATTTTTAATTTACATTAAAATATGTAAACTAATTTAAAATTGAAAATGTATAAAGATTTTAAAATTCATCTTCTTAAAGAAATTGAAAATATAAAAAAAGCTAAGCTTTATAAAAATGAAAGGGTAATAACTTCACCTCAAAGTTCTATAATTTCTACAGATAAATCAACTAATATAATAAACTTATGTTCGAATAATTACCTCGGTTTATCTTCTCATCCACTAGTTCTTGATGCGGCTAAAAAATCTATTGATTCACACGGATTTGGTATGTCTTCTGTTAGATTTATATGTGGCACTCAAGACATTCATAAAAAACTAGAAAAAACTATTAGTGATTTTTTAGGAACTGAAGATACAATTCTTTACGCTGCAGCTTTTGATGCAAATGGGGGATTATTTGAACCGCTATTTGGAAAAGATGACGCTATAATTTCTGATGAATTAAATCATGCTTCAATAATTGATGGAATTAGACTTTGTAAAGCTCAAAGACATAGATATAACCATAATAATCTTAATGATTTAGAAGATAAACTAAAATTAACACAAGATTGTAAAACAAGGATTATTGTTACCGATGGTGTTTTTTCTATGGATGGAACAATCGAACAGGTGGTTAAAATTTGGATTATTGCTGAAAAATAAAATCCCCTAATTATGATAGATGAATGTCATTCTACTGGCTTCATGGGAGAAAATGGAAGGGGTGTACATGAATATAAAGATGTTATTGGAAAAATTGATATAATCACAGGAACCTTAGGAAAGGCATTAGGTGGAGCATCGGGAGGTTTTACTTCAGGAAGGAAAGAAATAATTGAAATTCTAAGACAAAGATCTAGACCTTACTTATTTTCAAATACACTTGCTCCATCAATAGTTGGGGCTTCTCTAAAAGTTTTTGATATTTTAAAAAATGATAAATCCCTAATTAAAAAACTTCATGAGAACGCTAATTATTTTAGGAATAGAATGACTGAATTAGGATTTGATATTATAAAAGGTTCTCATCCTATTGTTCCAATAATGTTATATGATTCAAAAATTGCTAAAGAGATGTCAGAAGAATTATTAAGTCTTGGGGTATACGTTATAGGATTCTATTTTCCTGTTGTACAACAAGGAAAAGCTAGAATTCGAGTTCAATTATCTGCTAGTCACTCTAAAGAAGATCTTGATAAAGCAATTGAAGCTTTTAAGAAAGCTGGCAAAAAATTAAATATTATTTAATATAGTTTAGAAACTAATTTTACATGTTCTTTCACATCATGAACTCTTATGATATCAGCACCTTTATTTATTGCATCTTGATTTAGAATAAGAGTACCCTTCATAGAATTATCTATTCCATATTTTTTTTTTACAAAAGATTTTCTAGATAATCCAACTAGAATTGGCATGTTAAAAATATTTAAAATATTTAGATTATATAAAATCTCATAATTTTGATCATAGTCTTTAGCGAATCCAAAACCTGGGTCTAAAATAATATCATTAATATCATGATCATTAAGTAATAGTATTTTTTTTTGAAAATAAGTTATAATATCATTAATTAGATGATTATAATTTGTTTTCATCATCATATCTTTTGGTGTTCCCTTAATATGCATTAGTACATAAGGCACTTTATATTTAGAAACTATATTTAACATATTTGAGTCAATAGTTCCGCCAGATATATCATTTATAAAATCAATTCCTATATCAAGAGATTTTTCAGCAACTTCAGATCTAAAAGTATCAACAGAAAATAATATTGAAGGATACATTTTTATAGAGTAATTAATAATATCTTTAATTCTTATCCATTCCTCTTTTGCTGAAATAGATTCAGAGCCAGGTCTTGTAGAACAACCACCTATATCAACTATATCAGCACCTTCTTTAATCATTAAATCTACTCTTTTTTTAGCTTCCTCAAACGAATTAAATTTACCTCCGTCATAAAAAGAATCTGGAGTCATATTTAAAATACCCATAACTTTAGGTTTTTTAAACTCAATAATTTTTCCTCTTATATTTAATGATCTTTTGACTAATAATTGACTCATTTTTAATTCCTATTTCATATTTTTGAAAAAATATAATTTTTTGGATACTTCTACAATTAATGACTTTAAAAAAATTATTTCGATTTGTAAAGATATTTACTTAAAAAAGTCTGAGGATTATGGGTCAGCTTGGAGAATTTTGAGGACTCCATCACTTACTGATCAAATTTTTATAAAAGCTCAAAGGATTAGATCAATTCAAGAAAAAAAGAAAATGAAAGTCAATGAGAATATTGAAAATGAATTCATTGGTATTATTAATTATTGTATAATGGCAATAATTCAGATGGAATATAAAGATGACAAAATAGATTTAGAATTATCTGAACTTGAGAATCTATATAATTCTTATTCAAAAGAAATATTAGACTTGCTGTCAAAAAAAAATCATGATTACGGTGAAGCGTGGAAAGAAATGAGGATAAGTTCTATGACAGATATAATATTAATGAAATTATATAGGACAAAGCAAATAGAATCAAATAATGGTAAGACTTTAATTTCAGAAGGAATTAAAGCAAATTATCAGGACATAGTGAATTACTCTGTTTTTTGTTTAATCAAATTAATAATTATAAAATAATGAGAATTATATATACTGTATCAAGATATTTAGTAAGTGCTTTATTTATTTTTTCAGGTCTTATAAAGATAAATGATCCTGTAGGTACTCAGATAAAACTACAAGAATATTTTGAGGTTTTTAGCGTTGATTTTGGTTCATTTTTCGAACTTTTTATTCCTTATTCATTATTACTTTCTGTGATTTTATGTACACTAGAAATAGTAATTGGAATCGCTTTACTAATGAATTATAAAATGAAAATAACCAAAGTTATTTTAATGTCCCTTCTAATATTCTTCACATTTTTGACTTTTTACTCAGCATATTTTAATAAAGTAACTGATTGTGGCTGCTTTGGTGATGCTATAAAACTAACTCCTTGGGAATCATTTACTAAGGATATTGTCCTAGTTATATTTTCTTCTATGATTTATTATATACATCCTAAATTAGATAATCGAAAAGGTTTCTTTTATACAAAAATTTTTGATGATAAAAGCTTTAGAAATGGAGTTATAATTTCTGTTACTTTCATATGTTTAATAATAAGCTATACAGCTATTAATTTTCTTCCTTTTATTGATTTTAGATCCTATAAGATTGGAAATAATATTCCTGGACTTATGATTCCAAGTGAGGAACTTAAGTACAGTTATGTAATGGAAAAAAATGGGAAAGTATATAGTTTTGATAATTATCCTATTGATAGCTCGTATGAATTCAAAGAATTAAAATTATTAAATCCTGAAGCTGAACCTAAAATAACTGACTACAGTTTGTGGAATAATGAAGGTGATTTTACAAATGAAAGTTTTCTTGGAAATAAACTTTTTATTATAATTCATGATGTAAATAAACTTGGAATTGATAGTAATAAAGAAAATCAGTTTATTTCAAATACAAAGCAGTTGGCAAGTAGTATTAATTTCTGGGTGGAAACAATAATTCTAACTTCAAGTGATGAAAATGCTATAAATTCTTTCAAAGAAAGATATGACTTAAATATAAAAACAGTGTATGGTGACGCAACGGTTTTAAAGACTATAATTAGATCTAATCCTGGTTTTTTTCTTTTGAGAAATGGAACAGTTAAAGGTAAGTGGCATTTTAATAGTTTTCCAAAAGCTAGTGATATTTTGAAAGGGGTTAATATAAGTGCTTAAATGACCAATATTTTTCTTGTAGGTATGCCAGGGTCTGGAAAGTCTACTATGGCAAAATTTATTTGCTCAGAATTATCATTCTTATATATTGATTTAGATATTGAAATTGAAAATCATTCTAAAAAAACAATTTCAGAAATTTTTGAACAAGATGGTGAAGACTATTTCAGAAAATTAGAATCGAAGATACTACTTGATATAATTAATAAAAATAAGAAATTTGTTCTTGCTACAGGTGGTGGAACTCCATGCTTTAATGATAATATGAATTTAATTTTAAATAATGGCATATCAATTTTTCTTGATACTTCATTAGATCTTATAATAGAGAGGGTAAGTAGAAATACAAAAAGACCAATGTTTGAAAATAAAAATGTGAAAGAAATAATTAATGATCTATATAATAAGCGAAAAATCTA
>JAYPDR010000028.1:10556-17690 GCA_038125345.1 Marinoscillum sp.
AAAATAAAAATGTGAAAGAAATAATTAATGATCTATATAATAAGCGAAAAATCTATTATAGAAAATCAAATTTTATTGTTGCGGATAATAATAGAAAAGAAGTATTATCTCTGATTAATTCTTACTCCAATAGTTAATATTATCTGATTATTTTTTGTTAATATTTCAGCTATAGGCTGATAAGAAAAAACCTTGTAAGGTAAAATACTCTCCGCTCTTTGTTGAGTTGTATAAGTTAAATCAAGATTTATATTATTAGAAAGATAACCAATTCCTAAACTCTTTTTAATAAACTCATACTTATTGCCTAGAGAAATTCTATTAGGATCTGCTAAAAAGCTATATCCTGCTCTTAAATAGAATTTTTTAAGCCTTCCCTCAATACCAACTCTATAATTTATTGCTAGGGATTTATAAATATTTTTAATTTCTCTATTATCATTATAAGTTGCAAAATCAAAAGATGAAATATTGGCAGATGAGTAATTTACAAAATCTACATCAGCACTAATAAATCCAAATTTTTTAAAAAAATATGATGTCCCAAGAGTTAATTTTGATGGAGAAGAAAACCTGTATTCAGCAACATTTTTTGCAGTTTCTGATTTTGATGAACTTAAAACAGTATCTTCTGGAGCAAAATAATAATTTAAATAACTAGTCTCTAACTCATTAGAAAGTTCTTCATTTAACAAATATTTTGTTTTAGACTCATAATTTAAGCCAAAATTTAAGTTATCAATTGGTTTGAAAATAAATCCAAATGTAAATGAAGAGCCATTTCCAGTGATTTTAAAATTATCAGTAATAATTAAAAAATCAAGTATACCTTCTATTTCCCATTGATTATTTTCGTTTAGAATTTCGTAATTATTTTCAGTAAAAATTCTGGTTTCTTCGTAATTTATGAAATATGTGTTTGATCCAAATCCTAAATAAAATTTATCACTAAAATTTAAACCAGAAGAGATTGAAAATTTAGAAATACTTCCATTATTTATTATTCTTTCCATCTGAAAAGGAAAACCACCAACAAATGAAAAATATGCTCCTGGCAAGTCCTGATCAGGATTTATAAGATAATGATCGTAAGCTTCTTGAAGAAGACCAATGCCTGCTATAGGCTGTGAATTAGAAATTTGAGAAAATGGAACTCCCTGAGCATCAATTAGTAAATAATCTATAATTGAATTATGATTATTATATGCTCCATAGGTTTTGTCGTTAGAAAAATCCTTCACTACACCATAAGAAAAGCCTACATTAATTTTGGGACAATTTTTACAGTCAATTATATCATTTAAATAATTATCTTTATTTCTAACAGTTAGAAGAAGAGACAAATTTTCAATTTTATCTTTCGAAAAATTTGATAATGAAGATTTATCTAAATAGATAGCACTATTATCTTGATAAAATGATTTGTAGCTAATTGAAAAAATTTTTTTATTAAAAAAACCTAGACCCGCCGGATTCAATAAAATTGAACTTATATCTCCACCTAATGATGATGATGCACCTCCAATACCTTGAATTCTAGATGACCCATTGTTAAAATAATGACTAAATTTTAGTACGTCAGAATAATATCCATATTGAGCATTAGCTTTATAGTTTAAAGAAAAAATTATTATGAATAAAGAAAAACTTATTCTGAACAAATGAGTGATTTATTAGTTTTTTCCTCTTGAAGATCCTCCACTACTTCCTGAACTCATAGTACTTCCTGAGGAGCCCCTTGAAGAGGTATTATTTGTAGAGAAAGAACTTCCAGAATTAGAATTAGAAAAACTTTTGGCTGAACTATTATTGAATGAAGATCTTGAGTCATTACTAAATCTATTAGAATTTTGATAGTTATTATTTTTATATGAGTCAGGTACAGAATAGCTTGTTCTTCTTCCATCAGCTGAACTATAGGTAGATTTCTCAGACCTTAAATTATTATACGAAAATGAATCTCTTATGTAGCTTTTACTTCTCTCATAGTTTCTGACAATATTATCAGATCTTCTATTAGAATTTAAAATTGAATTTTGCCTATTAGATCTAGTAATAAAATTTTCTCGATTTAAATTATCATTTTTTAGATATGTATTTTGAGTTTGATCTAAAATATTTTCGTTGTTTTTTTGAATTATCTGATTTGTTATTCCAGATTTTCTTCTTCCAGAGTATCTGTCTGATACTAAATCAACATTATTATTAGAAATCTCATTTCTACCACCCCTAGGTCCAATAACGACATCACTATTTTTTTTAGTTATTCCAGAAACATATTTGTGATTATTCCATGAAGTATGTTGCAATCCCATCCCTGTGCCATTATTTGTCCATATCCAGGATGGATAATACATCCACCCACTACTGGCATAACCTCCATAGTGAATATTAGCAAGAGAAGGTGACATTAAAGGATAATAAGAGCTTAAGTAGGGATTAGAAAAGAATAAATGTGGATTATAAATTGATAACATTCTCATACCAAAAAGGGATCTAGGAAACCATCTGTTTTGAATATAACCATGATTATAACCAAAGCTAAAAGGATCAAATGGATCAACATAATACATGTAATTTGGACTTATTCTTCCATACATAAGAAATAGATCTAAATCCATAAAACTTCTATTAAAAGATAAGCTTTTGTACAAATTATCTCTATTAAACTTAAGAGAGTTAAATGGTAGATTTGATCTTTTAGATAAGTTCTTTGTTATTGAAGAGCTAACTTTATATTTTTTTAAAATATCTGAATCAATATTTTCATTAGAATTAGTTCGTGTATTACCTAGTTTATATTTTGATAGAATTATTTCTGCAGGAGAAGATTTTTTTACTTTTTTTACTGTCCTGTCTTTTTTTACAAAATACATGTCATCCATTTCCTGAGAAAAGGATTTAGAGTTAGTCATTAAAGTAATCAAAAGTAAGAAAAGTATGTTTTTAACCATTATTTTACAAAAAAAATGCTTTTTAATTCTTATTAAAATACAAAAAAATAACGATAAAAAATAATTTTATTGTTTTTATAGTAAATCATAAAAAGTTAAAATTGTGTAAAAAATTAAAATATGAGTAAAGGATTACCTAACAGAAAAGAAAATTTTTCAGCATGGTATAATGAAATAGTAAAAAAGGCAGATTTAGCTGAAAATTCTTCTGTCAGAGGTTGCATGGTAATTAAGCCATATGGTTTCTCTATTTGGGAAAAAATGCAATCTAAACTTGACTCTATGTTTAAGGAGTCTGGACATGTAAATGCTTATTTTCCATTATTCATTCCTAAGTCATACTTAAGTAAAGAAGCTGATCATGTAGAAGGGTTTGCTAAAGAATGTGCTGTAGTTACTCATTATAGGTTAAAATCTGAAGAAAATGGTAAAGGTGTCGTTGTTGACCCTGAAGCAAAGCTAGAGGAAGAACTTATTGTAAGACCTACATCTGAAACAGTAATATGGAATACATATAAAAATTGGATTCAATCTTACAGAGATTTACCATTACTAATTAATCAATGGGCAAATGTAGTAAGATGGGAAATGAGAACAAGATTATTCTTAAGAACTTCAGAATTTTTATGGCAAGAAGGCCACACTGCACATGAGACAAAAGAGGAAGCTGAAAATGAAACTTTAAAAATACTCGATATTTATTCTGATTTTCTTGAAGAAACTATGGCAATCCCTGTTCTAAAAGGAATTAAGTCAGAAAGTGAAAAGTTTGCTGGAGCAGTTGAAACATACTGCGTTGAGGCTTTAATGCAAGATGGGAAAGCTCTTCAAGCTGGCACCTCCCATTTTCTTGGTCAAAATTTTGCAAAAGCATTTGATGTTCAATTTGCAACATCTGATGGAAAGAAAGATTTTGTTTGGGGGACTTCATGGGGAGTTTCAACTAGATTAATAGGTGCTTTAATTATGACACACTCTGATGATAAGGGCTTAGTACTACCTCCAAATCTTGCTCCTATTCAAGTTGTTTTAATTCCAATATTTAATTCTGATGAAGAATACGAGATGATTCAAAAAAAATTACAATCATTTTCTGAGCTTTTAAAAGAAAAAAACATAAGCTTTAAAATTGATGATCGAAAAAATTTTAAACCTGGATGGAAATTTTCGGAGTATGAATTAAAAGGTATTCCTATTAGGGTAGCACTTGGACCCAAAGATTTAAAAAACAATACTGTCGAAGTAGCAAGAAGGGATAATATGAGTAAAGAAATTATAAATCAAGATAATTTAGATTCTTATATAAAAGATTTATTGATTGAAATTCAAAATGAATTACTAAAAAAAGCGAAAATATTTCAGAATGAAAATACTCATCAAGTATATAATTATGAGGATTTTAAGAAAATATTCAAAAATGAGAACGGATTTGTTTATGCTCACTGGGATGGAACAAGTGAGACTGAAAACTTGATTAAAAAAGAAACTAAAGCTACAATTAGATGTATTCCGATGGATTATGGTAATAATCCTGGAAGATGTTTAGTAACCGGTAAAGCATCAAAAGGGATGGTAGTTTTTGGTAAGGCTTATTAGAATTATGGAAATTTTGATTCTACTTCTTCTCTTTACAATAGGATTAATATTAATTTTAATTGAAATTTTATTCATCCCTGGAACTACAATATTTGGTATTCTAGGTATAATATCAATTTTTTCTTCAGACTATCTTTCATTTTCTTATTTTGGATCTGATTTTGCAATATCCTATTCTATAATTACAGGGATAATTACATTAATAATTATTATTTATGCCTTTAAATCAGGAACATGGGATAAAATTGCTCTAAAAAAAATTCACTCAGAAAAAGTAGATAAAAACAAATTTGAAAATTTAAATATTGGAGATATTGGGATTTCAATTTCTTCACTAAAACCTTATGGGAAAGGAAAATTTGAAAATAAATTATATGAAATAAAATCATCAGAAAATTTTATTGACCAGAACAAAAAAATAAAAATTATTAATATCTTGCAAGACAAAATTCTTGTTAAAAAAATAAAATAATATGGTTCTAACAGCTCTTCTTGTAGTAGGTATAACAGTTTTAGTCTTTATATTTTTATATTTTGTGCCTGTTAACTTATGGATAACCGCTCAATTTTCTGGAGTAAAAATTGGTCTATTGGAACTAGTTTTTATGAGAGTTAGAAGAGTTCCACCTTCGATTATAGTAAACTCTCTGATAACTGCAACTAAAGCAGGCTTAGTTATTAAGGATGATATACAATCCTCAGATAGAGTTTTGAATGGTCCTGATTTAGAAACACATTATTTAGCTGGAGGTAATGTTCCACAGGTGATTACTGCCCTAATATCTGCAGAAAAAGCAAATATGGAGCTTACTTTCAAACAAGCTACAGCAATAGATTTAGCAGGTAGAGATGTTTTTGAGGCTGTTACTATGTCTGTCACTCCTAAAGTAATTAATACACCAAATGTTGCTGCTGTTGCTGCTGATGGTATTCAATTAATAGCAAAAGCAAGAGTAACAGTAAGAGCTAATATTGCTCAATTAGTTGGTGGAGCTGGTGAAGAAACTATTTTAGCTAGAGTTGGTGAGGGAATTGTTTCATCTATTGGTTCTTCTAGATCTCACAAGGAAGTACTAGAGAATCCTGATAAAATTTCAAAATTAGTTCTCGAAAGAGGATTAGACGCTGGAACTGCATACGAAATTTTATCTATTGATATAGCTGATATAGATATTGGTAAAAACATAGGTGCAATTCTTCAGACTGATCAAGCTGAGGCAGATCTTAAAGTTGCTGAAGCAAAAGCAGAAGAAAGAAGAGCTATGGCGGTTGCTGCTGAACAAGAGATGATTGCAAAAGCTCAAGAAGCAAGAGCTAAAGTTATACTAGCTGAGGCAGAAATTCCTAAAGCAATGGCAGAAGCTTTTAGGCAGGGGAACTTAGGAATTATGGATTATTATAAATTTCAAAATATTCAGGCAGACACTGGGATGAGAGAAAGTATAGCTGATGATAAATCTAAAGAGTCAGGAGGGAAAACAGATAAGGCAAGTAAGTCAGAGTAATTTTATATTCTTATAATTATTTATAATTTTATTAGGTATAGGATGATACCCATTATTATAAATAATACTATGAGATTTTTTTGATTTCTTTAGTGTAACAAAAAAATCACTGACTTTATTTATTTCAATACAATCATCAACATCAAATAAATCATCTGTATGAACTTGATTATAACCCAGAAGTAATTTTCTTTTAGCTCTTTTTTTAATTTCGATTTTCTTATCCCCAACTAAAAACATACTCTCATGTATTTCTTCAAATTTATTATCAGAATATCCACCAAGATTTATAAAAAACAACTTATTTTTAGAAATTGACTTGGTTCTTGAAAGAATAATTTCAAATCCATCAATAAACTTTAGTTCAACCCATGAGTCAATATGTAATCTATTTATATCTCCAAACCATTTTGAGAGTAGATCATGATAGGAATCTTCAATAGATTTAGCACAAGTAAAAACAACATCATGTAATTCTATATTACATTTTTTAGCTCTACCTCCAAGAAATACTGCAAACAACTTCATTAGATGAAATTAAAAAAAAAGCCTCAAAATAGAGGCTTTCTTTAGAATAAAAATCTGGCAACGACCTACTCTCCCACCTGTAACAGTAGTACCATCGGCGCTAGTGGGCTTAACTTCTCTGTTCGGAATGGGAAGAGGTGGACCCCAATGCTATAGTCACCATAAAATCTTAATATCGTAACATGTTGCGAATAATGTAGAAATTAATATTAAAACAGTTTAGTGAGGAAGTTACGGGTAATTAGTACTGCTCAGCTTTGACATTTCTGCCTTTACACCTGCAGCCTATCAACGTCCTAGTCTTGAACGTCCCTTAAAAGAAGCCTCATCTTGAGGTGAGCTTCGCACTTAGATGCTTTCAGCGCTTATCTCTTCCAGACGTAGCTACCCGGCGGTGCAGTTGGCACCACAACCGGTACACTAGAGGTCTGTCCAACTCGGTCCTCTCGTACTAGAGTCAGGTCCTCTCAAGCTTCTAACGATCACAACAGATAGGGACCGAACTGTCTCACGACGTTCTGAACCCAGCTCGCGTGCCACTTTAATGGGCG
>JAYPDR010000029.1:0-17330 GCA_038125345.1 Marinoscillum sp.
GAATCTTTAAAAGAAAGAGAAAAGTTTATTTCTGATTCGTTAGAATCTGCAAAAAAAGCTGAAGAAGAGTTAATAAACATTCAGAAAAAGAATGAAGATCTATTAACTCATGCTAGAAAAGAAAGGGAAAAAATTCTTTCTGAAGCAAAAAAACTTTCTAATGAAATGAAAGATGAAGCTAAAAACAGCGCCAAAGAAGCAGCTAATAAAATTATTAGTGACGCTAAGAAAGTTATTGAAACTGAAAAAAATAAGGCTTTGAATGATGTTAAGAATACACTTGCAGAATTATCAATTGATATTGCTGAAAAAATTATTAGAAAAGAATTAAATAACGACTCTTCACAGAAAAAATTTGTTGAAGATCTTATTAAGGATTTAAATAAATCTAAATAATGAATAATTCTCGTGCCTCATTAAGATATGCTAAATCTTTACTCACATTATCTCTAGAAAAAAATATATTAGAGTTAGTAAAAAAAGATGTTGAGATAATTAGTGATCTTTTCAGATCATCGAGAGAAATATCTAATTTATATTTAAGTCCTATAATTCCAATTAATCATAAATTAAAAATCACTAATAAAATTTTTGAAAAAAAAATTAATCAAAACACATTGAATTTGCTCAACTTTCTTGTTTTAAGAAAAAGGGATAACCTTATTGAATCAATTTTGATAAGATTTAATGAGTTATATAATTCTCATCATAATATTGAAGAATCTCATATTTACTCTACATCTAAGTTAGATCAAAAGGTACTTGATGTTATAAAAAAATTTGCAGAGAACCTCACTAGTAAGAAAATTGTATTAAACAATAATATTGATGATACTTTAATTGGAGGTTTCAATTTGATAATAGGTGATAAAATGATTGATTGCTCTGTTTCTAGTAAGCTCAAAAATTTAAGAAAAAAATTAATTATTAACTAAAAATAAAATAATGTCAAATATTAGACCAGATGAAGTTTCATCAATTATAAGAGACCAATTATCGAACTTTAAATCCACATCTGAATTAGAAGAGGTTGGGACTATACTTCAGGTTGGAGATGGTGTAGCCAGGATTTATGGTTTGTCAAATGCAAAAGCAGGTGAGCTTTTAGAGTTTGATGGGGGCATAAAGGGATTAGTATTAAATCTTGAAGAAGATAATGTTGGTGCTGTTTTAATGGGAGATTCAAGTAATATAAAAGAGGGAGATACAGTTAAAAGATCAGGTGAAATTGCATCTATTGATGTAGGAGATGGTGTTTGTGGGAGAGTTCTTGATACATTAGGAAATCCAATTGATGGCAAAGGACCGGTTAAAGGTAAATTGTATTCAATGCCTCTAGAAAGAAAAGCTCCTGGTGTGATTTTCAGACAACCTGTAAATGAGCCACTTCAAACTGGAATAAAGGCAATTGACTCAATGATTCCTATTGGAAGAGGGCAAAGAGAGTTAATAATCGGAGATAGACAAACAGGAAAAACTGCAGTTGCAATTGATACTATTTTAAATCAAAAAGAATTTTATGATAAGGGTAAGCCTGTTTATTGTATATATGTTGCTTGTGGACAAAAAGCATCTACTGTTGCTCAGGTCACTAACATTTTAGAAAAAAATGGAGCTTTACCTTATACCACTGTTGTTGCAGCTCCATCTTCAGCTCCGGCTCCAATGCAATTCTTTGCTCCATTTGCAGGAGCAGCAATTGGTGAGTATTTTAGAGATACAGGAAGGCCTGCTCTTGTGATATTTGATGATTTATCCAAACAAGCTGTTTCATATCGGGAAGTTTCTCTCTTGCTTAGAAGACCTCCAGGAAGAGAAGCTTATCCTGGTGATGTATTTTATCTTCATTCAAGACTTTTAGAGAGATCTGCAAAAATTATTAACGATAACAAGCTTGCTTCAGAAATGAATGACTTACCCGATTCATTAAGAGGTATTGTTAAAGGTGGCGGTTCTTTGACAGCTCTTCCTATAATTGAGACTCAAGAGGGAGATGTTTCAGCTTATATTCCAACTAATGTTATTTCAATTACAGATGGTCAAATATTTTTAGAATCAAACCTATTTAATTCTGGAATTAGACCTGCAATTAATGTTGGTATCTCTGTTTCTAGAGTAGGAGGATCTGCTCAGATTAAGTCAATGAAAAAGATTGCTGGAACATTAAAGCTAGATCAAGCTGCTTTCAGGGAATTAGAAGCTTTTTCTAAGTTTGGGTCAGATCTAGATGCTGCAACTCAATTAATCATAGACAGAGGTCAAATTAATCAAGAAATATTAAAACAATCTCAATATTCTCCTCTTAGAGTTGAAGAGCAAGTTGCTGTTATTTATTGTTCTTCAAATGGGTTTTTTGATGGTGTTGAACTAAGTAAAATTTCTAAACTTGAAGAAGAATTTTTACAATATATTAACAGTAAGTGTAAAAAAGTTCTCGATGAATTAGCTGAGGGAGTTATTAATGATAGTAGTCTTAAAATTTTAGAAGATTCAGCTAAAGATATAGCTAAAAATTATAAGTAATGCCTAGCATTAAAGAAGTAAAAAATAGAATTGGATCAGTTCAATCAACTCAGCAGCTTACTAAAGCTATGAAAATGGTAGCTGCTGCAAAACTGAAAAAAGCTCAAGATAAAGTAATTCAACTTAGACCTTATTCATTAAAGTTAAATGAAATTCTATCTAATTTATCTGGTTCTGTTAGCAACGAGCTGTTTAATGAAAGAAAAGTTAATAATTTATTAATTGTATTAATTAGTTCAGATAAAGGGTTATGTGGAAGCTTTAATAGTAGTTTATTTAAGGAGTTTAATTCATATATTAATAGTGTTGATGGAATTATTAAAATTAGCGTTCTTCCTATCGGAAAGAAAGCTTACGATTTTTTTAAAAAATTAAATTATAATTTAATATTAGAATATTGGGAGGTTTTGAATGGCTTTAATTATGAAAAGTCTTCTGAGCTTTCAAATTTTATTATGACTTCTTTTTTAGATAATAAATTTGATAAGGTAAAAATTATATATAATGAATTTAAAAATGTAGCTGTTCAAAAAACCGTTACTGAAAGTTATCTTCCTGTTCAACAAAAGGATTCTAATGGATTATCTAACAACTATATTTTTGAGCCTGATAAAAACAAAATAATTGACAATTTAATTCCTCAAACCTTAAAAACTCAACTTTTGAAAGCAGTTTTAGAGTCTAATGCCTCTGAACAGGGTTCAAGGATGACTGCTATGAGTCAAGCTACAGATAATGCAGGAGAGCTTTTAAAAGAATTGAAATTAACTTATAACAGAACTAGACAGGCTGCAATTACTAAAGAAATTTTAGAAATTGTTGGTGGAGCAGAAGCCCTTAATAGTTAATTACTTTTTTACTATTCTTTTTACTGCCACTGATCTATCAAAATTATAACGATATGTGTGATGTATTTTGCCAAGTTTTACTTGAACTTGTTCAGCTACCTTAATCATACTTGTATTGAAATCTGGGATCCAATTTAATTCTAAATCGACATAAGATAGCTTTTCTTGGATAGTCTCTCGACTTGCCATGATTAGAGCTCCATCTACTCCCTTTCCTTGGTGTTTTGGAACAATACCAAATACTAATCCTATCATTTTTTTACATGATTTTTTAATTTTAAGATGATAGAAAGTTTTTAGTTTTCCAATGAAGTCTAATTTCCCGTTTACATGCCTAAATATTTGATTCATTTCAGGAATACTTATAAAAAAACCTACTGGATCTTGATTATGATAAGCAAACCATAAAATTTTTTCATCAAGAATTGGTTTAAGCTGAGAAAACAACAATTTTGCTTGTGATAATTCAAGCTTTGAAACCCCAGGGTATTTTGACCAAGCATCATTATATATTTTTGTAAAGTCTTCAATATACTTATCAATATTTTTTTTTTCTAATGTTTCAAAATGATAATCAGGATCTTTAAGTGCTCTTTCTGCTTTTAAACTTAATTTTTCTGAAAGAGGAGTTCTTATTTTTTTTAGAAATGTTAATTGTCTAAATAGTAGTTTAAACCCATAATTTTCGAATAAATTCTTGTAGTACGGCATTCCATAATTTTGTAGATAATTAGGGTCAATTTCAAACCCTTCTACAAGACAGCCCCACCACTTATCTCTCTCTCCAAAATTAATGGGGCCATCCATTGATTCGTACCCTTTCTCTTTAAGCCAGTTTTTAGAGGTATCGAATAGAAGATTAGCAGCTTCTTGACTATTTATGCACTCAAAAAAACCGCATCCTCCAACTTTTAGTTTATCATTATCTCTATTATTTTTTATATAAAAAGCAGCTATTCGTCCAATTAACTTATTGTTATCTAGTAGAATCCATCTCTCTACATCTCCTTTTCTAAACGCTTTATTAGTTTTTTTATTAAATACAGATTCTATGTCTTTGTCAAGTGGTCTGATCCAGTTTTTTTGATCTTTATAAATAAAGCTAGCTACTTTTATAAAGTCTTTTTTTTCTTTGTTTGAAGTTACTTTTATAATATTCATTTAATAAAAAATTATCTTTTATTAATTTAAGATTCAATAATTTAGTTCATATTTTTGCCAACTAACACTAACCATAAAAATATTTTTTTTAATGGAAAATATTTCAAATCTGTCCGATCTATTTAATGTACTATTAAATGGAATGTTAACAGTTTTTCTAGTTTTATTCCTTGTCTATTTTTTGGGAAAAGCTTTAATTTATTTTTTTGATTCGGAATCTACAGTAGAAAATAATGATTATCAAACTAATAAAAGTATCGAAGAATCTTTAAAAGAGAAAATAAAAGACATCTCAGGCGGAAATGCTAAAATAATCAATATCAGAAAACTAGAATAATATGTCTAGAGAAGTTAAACTTTGTTTGGTTTACAGAGATATGTGGCAATCCTCTGGTAAATACATGCCTAATCTAGCGCAGTTAGAAAAGGTTTCTGACCCAATAATTAAAATGGGATGTTGGGATAGAGTTGAAACTAATGGTGGGGGGTTTGAACAAATTCAGTTGTTAGCAGGAGAAAACCCAAATAATACTCTTAGAAATTGGACTAAACCATTCAATAAGGCTGGAATTCAAACTCAGATGTTAGAAAGAGGATTAAATGCTTTAAGTATGTCACCTGTATCAAAAGATGTAAGGGAGCTAATGTTTTCTGTTAAGAAAAAACAGGGGACAGATATTTCAAGATCCTTTGATGGTCTAAATGATATTAGGAATTTAAAGTTATCAATTGAGTATGCCAAAAAAGCAGGCATGATCTCTCAGTCATGTTTGTGCATAACTCACTCTAAAATTCATACAGTTGATTATTATATTGATCTTGCAAAGCAGTTAATTAATCTTGGAACAGATGAAATAGCAATTAAAGATATGGCTGGAATCGGAAGGCCTTCTTCTTTAGGTAAAATTGTTAAAGGAATAAAGAAATATAATCCAAATATAATAATTCAATACCATGGTCATTCAGGACCTGGATTTTCTGTAACCTCTTCACTTGAGGTTGCTAGAGCCGGAGCAGATATTATTGATGTATCAATGGAGCCTCTATCTTGGGGTACCACCCATGCAGATCTTCTTACCGTTCATGAGGTGCTAAGAGACGATGGGTTTTTACTTAAAGACATAAGCATGGAGGCCTACATGGAAGTTAAAAGTTTAACTCAAGAGTTTATAGATGATTTTTTAGGATTCTATATAAACCCTAAAAATAGATTAATGAATTCTCTTCTAATTCAATCAGGTCTTCCAGGAGGTATGATGGGAAGTTTAATGAATGATCTAGAAAAAAGCAATACTAGTATCAATAAATGGTTAACTAAAAACAATAAAAATGAAATTAGTATTGACGCCTTATTTTCATTATTATTAGATGAAGTAAAATATATATGGCCAATAATGGGCTATCCTCCATTAGTTACTCCTTATAGTCAATATGTAAAAAATGTAGCTGTAGTTAATGTTTTGAATAAAATAAAGGGAAAAGAAAGGTGGAGTTTAATTGATGATAACACATGGGATATGTTACTTGGAAAATCAGGAAGACTTCCAGGTCCGTTAGGTAATCAAATTGTTGATCTTGCTAAAAATTTAGGTAAATCTTTTTATAAGGGTGAGCCGCAAAATCTTGTGGAGGACACATTGGATAAAAATAGAGCAGAAATGAAAAAACTTAATTGGGATACTGGAAAAGACGAAGAGGAGCTACTGGAATACTCTTTACATAAGACTCAATATATTGATTATAAATCTGGAAAAGCAAAAAAGAATTTACTAGATGATATAAAAAAGAAAAAATCCACTGATGAAATAAACGATATCACTAATAGTAGTACTATAAAGCAAATCATTCAATTAGGTTTAGATAAGTATGAGGTTGAGTATCAGATTGAATCAGATACATCTAATAATAAATCAGATGAAATTTCAGTGACTAAAATTTATTCTCCTATTGAAGGAAGAATCTTTTTAACAAAAGATAATAATGAGATTCCTATCAAATTAGGAGATTATATAAAAAAAGGGGATGTTATTTGTTATATTGAATCAATGAAAGTTATAAATGCTATAAAATCGGAGCATGAAGGTAAGATTCAAAAAATTTGTTTTAAAGATGGAGATGATGTCTTCGATGATGATGTTTTATTTGTAATTAGCTAATGATATGGAGTTTTTAGATAAAATAATTAATATGACGAGTTATAATGAAATTGTATTAGAACCATATTATTTAATTATGATTTTAATTGCTGCATTTCTTCTCTATTTGGGAATATCAAAAAAGTATGAGCCACTTTTATTAGTTCCTATTGGATTTGGAATTTTGATTTCAAATGTTCCTGGATCTAATCTAGGTGTAGTAAAAGATCTAGATTCATTATCCTTAATTCAAATTGCTCAAGGTTATGGAATAGTTAATTTTTTATATTATTCATTAATTAAAACTGGATTTTTACCACCTTTAATTTTTATGGGAGTGGGAGCTCTTACTGACTTTGGTCCTATGCTAAAAAATTTAAAATTAGTTTTTTTTGGAGCAGCTGCTCAAATTGGAATTTTTAGTGTATTAATTATCGCTAGCTTATTTGGTTTCACAAATCAAGAAGCAGCTTCTTTAGCAATTATTGGAGGAGCTGATGGTCCTACAGCTATTTACACATCAATTATTTTAGCTCCCCATCTTTTAGGGCCAATTGCTATTGCTGCTTATTCTTATATGGCTTTAGTTCCAGTTATTATTCCTTTTATTGTTAAATATTCAGTAACAAAAAAAGAAATACTAATAAATATGAAAGAGCAAGATGAAAAATTTCCAAATTCATTTGAAATTAAAAATCTTGTAAGGATTAAAATTCTATTTCCAATAGTTATGACATTAGTTGTTTCTATGATTGTCCCATCAGCAACTCCTCTAGTTGGATTTTTGATGTTTGGAAATCTAATTAAAGAAATTGGTTCCAGTACAAATAGATTATCAAAAGCAGCTTCAGATAATATATTAAATACTAGCACAATTTTTTTAGGATTATCAATTGGTGCAACAATGACGCCGGAATCATTTCTTAATACGCAAACTTTAGGTATTATAGTAGGTGGACTTTTTGCTTTTTTTATTTCGATATTAGGAGGGATATTAGCAGTTAAAATTTTTAATTTATTTAGTAATAAAAAAATTAATCCTCTTATAGGTGCAACAGGATTAAGTGCAGTTCCAATGGCTAGTAGAGTTGCTAATGAAATTGCATTAAAATATGACTCTAATAATCATATTTTGCACTATGCTATGGCCAGTAACATTTCTGGAGTTATAGGATCTGCTGTTGCCGCAGGTGTCCTCATTTCATTTTTTGGGTAATATTATAAATACCTAACTAAATCTTTAGCTGAATTTAAAATTATAATATCTTTTAAAATGTCTGAATATAAAAATTTAGAATCAAACATGACTTTAAATTGATTTAATAAATTATCATAATACCCTTTAGTATTTAATACAATTATCTTTTTTTTGATTATTCCTAGGCTTTTCCAGGTTATAACTTCTGCAAATTCTTCTAAAGTTCCTACCCCTCCAGGTAAGACTAAAAAAACATCTGCAAAATCGTACATTTTCTTTTTCCTTTCATGCATAGACTCAACTACAATTATCTCAGTGAGATTGTTGTTAATTATTTCTTTTTTTGATAAAATTTTAGGGATTATGCCAATAACTTCACCTCCTTTTTTCATCATAGAATTTGCAATTATTCCCATTATTCCAATTTTTGCTCCTCCATATATCAAAGCAAATTTTTTCAAAATTGCTATATCAGTAATTATTTCAATTTCACTATTTATTTCAGGTAGTTTTATTGGTAAACTGGATCCACAAAAAACACAAATATTTTTTTTATTTGACATGCTTTTTTTAGTAAACTATTTTTATATGAATTCAATATATATAATTTATCCAATAATTTATTGCATTAAATTCAAGTATTGTTAACATTAAGATTTTATAGTTAGCTTATAAAAAATTGTAAAGTTATATTTGTCAAATGGATAATAATGATGCACTTAAGAGAGTTATATCTCATTCTAAATCTAACGGATTTATTTTCCAGTCAAGTGAAATTTATGATGGTCTCAGTGCTGTATATGATTATGGGCCAAATGGTGTAGAATTAAAAAATTTACTGAAAGAATACTGGTGGAAGTCAATGACTCAGCTACATGAAAATATTGTAGGAATTGATTCTGCTGTTTTTATGGATCCAACAACTTGGAAAGCTTCAGGCCATGTAGATGCTTTTAATGATCCCTTAATTGACAACAAAGATTCTAAAAAAAGATATAGGGCTGATGTTTTGATTGAGGATTATATATCAAAAATTAATTCAAAAATAGAAAAAGAAGTTAATAAGGCCTCAAAACGATTTGGTGAAAAATTTGATGAAAATACTTTTAGAGCTACAAATGATAAAGTGATAAAATATTTAAATGAGATTTCAGATATAAATAAAAATATGAATGAGGCATTGAAAAAAAATGATTTAGTTAAGTTGAAAAAAATAATTGAATCTCTAAATATTAATGACCCCATATCTGGCACATCAAACTGGACAGATGTAAAACAATTTAATTTGATGTTCTCAACCGAAATAGGTTCAACTGCTGAATCATCTAAAAAAATTTATTTAAGGCCTGAAACTGCCCAAGGAATATTTCTTAACTTTTTGAATGTGTTAAATTCAACAAGAGTTAAAGTACCTTTTGGCATTGCACAAATTGGAAAAGCATTTAGAAATGAAATAATTGCTAGGCAGTTTATTTTTAGAATGAGAGAGTTCGAACAAATGGAAATGCAATTTTTCGTTGAGCCAGGTAATGAAATGGAGTCGTATGAATTGTGGAAAGAAAAAAGAATGAAGTGGCATCTTTCATTAGGCCTAGGTAAAGACTTATATAAATTTCATGACCATGAGAATTTGGCTCATTACGCTAATGCAGCTTGTGATATTGAATTTAAGTTTCCTATGGGATTTAAAGAATTAGAAGGTATTCACTCTAGGACAGATTTTGATTTAAAAAATCATCAAAAGTTTTCAGGAAAAAAAATAAATTATTTTGATCAGAAGTCAAGTAAAAGTTATGTTCCGTATGTTGTAGAGACATCCCTCGGACTTGATAGATTATTTTTAGCAATTATTTCAACTTCTCTAAAAAATGAAGTATTAGATGATGGTTCTGAGAGAACTGTTTTAAAAATCCCATATGAATTGTGTCCTGTTAAGTTAGCCGTTCTTCCCCTTATTGCTAAAGATGGTCTTCAGGAGAAAGCAGAAGAAATTTTTAATTTATTAAAAATAGATTTTAATTCTCAATTTGATTATAAGGATTCAATAGGTAAAAGGTATAGAAGACAAGATGCGATTGGTACTCCCTTCTGTATAACAGTTGATTATGAGTCATTAAAAGATAATTTAGTCACGGTAAGGAATAGAGATACCATGAAGCAAGAAAGAATAGGTATTGATAAGCTAAAAAATTATATTAGTTCATTTACCTCTATAAATAATTTATTAGAGAAAATTTAATGGCAGAGAGATTCGCTCATTTCGTCTTAAAATTTAGGAAATTATTTATTTTAATCTTTCTTTCATTTACCATATTTATGGGGTTCAAGGGTCTTGAAGTTGAGTATAATTATGATTTTTCGCAGACAGTCCCAGATTCAGATGAAGAAATGATTTATTATAAATCATTTAAAGAAACATTTGGCGAGGATGGTAATGTTTTTGCTATTGGGCTAAAAGATTCTTCTATTTTTATATATAATAATTTTATTTCTTATAATGATTTTGTTCAGAAAGTTGAAAAAATTAATGGAGTTAAAGGTGTTCTAGGACTTTCCAAATTACAAATCCTTAAAAAGAATAATGAAAATAAAAATTTTAATTTCGTTGATTTATTTGACCCATTCCCAAGATCTCAATTTGAGTATGATAGCATTATTCAAATAATAAAAGCTGAAAAATTTTATGAAGGAAAAATTTTAAATGATGAGGGTGCGCTTACCTTGTTGATTACTATTGACAAAAAAATTTTAAACTCTAAAAGCAGAAATAATTTAATGATGAGTTTAATAAATACAGGAGAAGAATTTGTTAATAATACTGGAATAAAACTCCACTATGCAGGGTTACCTTATTCAAGATATGTTCTCGCAGAAAGTGTTAAGAAAGAGTTAACCTCTCTACTTATTTTATCAGTAGTAGTACTCGGTATTATTCTTTTTATCTTTTTCAGATCTATTGATACAGTTATTGTCCCATTACTTATTATTGGAATTGTAGTCACGTGGGTTTTTGGATCTCTGGCTCTACTCGGATATAAAATAACTTTACTAACTGGATTACTTCCACCTATTATTGTAGTAATTGGAATCCCTAACTGTATTTACATGTTGAATTATTATCATTTCTCCTTAGAAAAATATAATAATAAAACTGATGCAATTGTCAATGTTATTAAAACTATAGGTTTAATAACATTGATAACCAATCTAACGACTGCTGTTGGATTTTTTGTTTTATCAACAACTGATATTAAAATTTTAACAGAATTTGGAATTGTTGCTGGAGTTAATGTTTTGGCTACATTTATGGTGAGTATTTTTCTTCTTCCATCTATTTACTTAGCTCTTCCAAAACCAAAACCAAAGCAAATAAATTACTTAAATTATAAATTTATTAATTCTCTTATTGGGTTATTTAAAAATTTTTCATTCAATCATAGCAGAGGTGTCTTCTTTATTTCAGCTATAATTATCTCAATTTCTTTTTATGGACTCTCTAAAATTAAATCTGTTTCATTTTTAGTAGATGATGTTCCTGCAGAGAGTTCTCTTATGCAAGATTTAAAATTTTTTGAATCTAATTTCTCTGGAGTTATGCCATTAGAAATTGTAGTTGATACTAAAATGAAAAGAGGAATTCAGAACCTTAATCTTCTAAAAAAAGTTGACTCTTTTGAAAAATTCTTAGCTGAAAAAGATTATGTCTCATCTCCTGTTTCATTGGTTACTTTTATTAAGGCTGCTAGACAAGCATACTATAATAATAATCCAGCATTCTATAGTCTTCCAAATAATAGAGATAAGAACTTCATTTTAAGATATGTCTCTGATGGGTATCAAGAAAATATTTCAAGTGACAATTTATCTAAATCATTTGTTGACTCAACAGGACAGAAAATGAGGATATCGTTAAATATTGCTGATCTTGGATCTTTTAAGCTTGACTCTGTAGTAAATAATGTGTTTAGGCCAGAAATTGAAAAAATATTTTCAGATTCCAAATCTGAGGTTAATATGACAGGAACCACTTTGATTTTTATTAAAGGAATTAATTTTTTGGTAGAAAATTTATTACAAAGTATGATGCTAGCTTTTATTATTATAAGCATAATTATGTCTTTTTTATTTAAAAACTTTAAAATGGTGATAATCTCTCTTATTCCTAATATAATTCCTTTAATAATTGCAGGGGGTATTATGGGATTTTTTAATATTCCTCTTAAGCCCAGCTCAGCACTTGTATTTAGTATTGTTTTTGGAATATCTGTTGATTATTCTATTCATTTTCTAGCTAAGTTTAAAAATGAATTAATAAATAAGAATTTAAATGATTCAATTATAAATACTATTAACCAAACTGGTAGATCAATGATTTTTACTTCTTTTATTTTATTCTTTGGTTTTATAATTTTTGCTTTTTCTACCTTTGGGGGTACTATAGTTTTAGGTGTATTAACCTCAATTATTTTGTTCGTTGCGATGATTACTAACCTTACTCTCTTACCATCTATTATTTTAAAGTTCTACAAAAATTAATTTTATGAGTTCTAAAAAATTTAATAGTAATACGTCTCTTGATTACTATGTAATTAGTCGAGAAATTATCTCATTTTGGAATGAGAATAAAATTTTTGAAAAATCCATATCTTCAAAATCTAGAGAAAAAATTTTCCCATTTTATGAAGGTCCTCCATCTGCAAATGGAATGCCTGGAATTCACCATGTAATGGCAAGAACAATTAAGGATATTTTTTGTAGATACAAAACTCTAAAAGGATATAGAGTTTTTAGAAAAGGGGGATGGGATACTCATGGGCTTCCAGTAGAACTTCAAGTTGAAAAAAAATTAGGTATTACAAAAGACGATATTGGAGATAAAATATCTATTGAAAAATATAATCAAGAGTGTAGAACTACTGTAATGCAGTTCAAAGAAGTTTGGGAAGAATTAACTGAAAGTATAGGATATTGGCTAGATGTTGATGATGCATATATTACATTTAGCAATGAATATATAGAATCTATTTGGTGGTCTTTAAAAGAGCTCTATAAAAAAGGATTGTTGTACAAAGGCTATACTATTCAACCATATTCTCCAGCAGCTGGAACAGGCCTCAGCTCCCATGAACTAAATATGCCTGGTGCTTATAAAGTAATAAAAGATACCTCTTTAACTGCTCAGTTTGAAATTGAAAATAACGAAAAATCTGCCTCTCTAATAGGAGATAGTACTTGTTATTTTTTAGCGTGGACCACTACTCCTTGGACCCTCCCTGCTAATAATGGTCTAGCTATAGGCAGAAATATAGATTACGTTATGATAGAAACTTTTAATAAGTATAATCAGAAGAAAATTAATGTAATTCTTGCTGAAAAATCTATTGATAAATATTTTGATAGAAAAAATCTTATTCAGTCAGGTGAGATAAATTACAATGACAAAGACCTTAATTATAAAGTCATTTCTAAATTTAAAGGGGAGTCTCTAATAGGCTTCGATTATCACCAACTCCTACCTTATGTGAAAGCTGAAAAACCCGCATTCACTGTAATAGATGGTGATTTTGTAAATACTGATGAGGGCACGGGGATAGTACATATTAGTCTTACATTTGGATCAGATGACTTTATTGCTTCTAAAAAAAATAATCTTCCTGGAATTTTTATAAAAAATGAAAAAAATGAGAGTGTGCCAATTGTAAATAAATCTGGAAAGTTTGTTAGTCAAATTATAGATTTTGCAGGGATGGAAGTTAAATCATTCTCTGAAAAAAATGATCTAACCACTGATGAAAAGATAGCAATAAAGTTAAAAAAAGAAAATAAAGCATTTGATGTTAGA
Source organism: Marinoscillum sp. (assembly GCA_038125345.1). GTDB lineage: Bacteria > Bacteroidota > Bacteroidia > Cytophagales > MED-G16 > MED-G16. The sequence goes on from JAYPDR010000029.1 coordinate 13,708, forward strand.
AAGTATGAGCATAGCTATCCCCACTGTTGGCGTACTGATAAGCCCATTTTATACTACCCATTGGAGTCTTGGTTTATTAATTCAACAAAATTAAAAAAAGAGTTAATAAGTAAAAATAGAGACATTAATTGGCAGCCAGAATCAACAGGTTCAGGAAGGTTTGGGAATTGGCTTGAAAACTTGGTTGATTGGAATTTAAGTAGATCAAGATTTTGGGGGACACCGCTGCCGATATGGAAAACTAAAGATGGTAATGAGGAGAAGTGTATTGGAAGTATAGAAGAGTTGAAAATGGAGATTAATAAATCTAATGAATTAGGTTTTATGAAATTAATTGATACTGATAATTTAGATCTTCACAAGCCATATGTAGATGATATTGTTTTATCTTCTGAAAATGGCAAACCTATGTATAGAGAAAGTGATATTATTGATGTATGGTACGATTCAGGGTCAATGCCATTTGCCCAGTATCATTATCCATTTAAAAATAAAAATATTTTTGAAAGTATGTTTCCAGCACAATTTATTGCAGAGGGTGTTGATCAAACAAGAGGATGGTTCTTTACCCTTCACGCTATATCGATAATGCTTTTTGGAGAAGTTAGTTTTAAAAATGTCATTTCTAATGGATTAGTTCTCGACAAGGAAGGTAATAAGATGTCCAAAAGATTAGGAAATGCTGTAGATCCTTTTGAGGTAATAAAAAAATACGGACCAGATGCTACTAGGTTATATATGGTAATTAATTCTAATCCATGGGATAACTTAAAGTTTGATATTGATGGGATATCAGAGGTTCAGAGAAAATTTTTTGGGACTCTTAATAATGCGTATAATTTTTTTGCTTTATATGCAAATATTGATGGTTTTACCGGTAAAGAAGAATTAATCCATTATGACAACAGAACGTTTGATGATAGGTGGATAATTAGTAAGCTTAACTCTTTAATTTTAATAGTAGAAGAAAAATTAGATAGCTATGATCCAACAAAAGCATCTCGAGAAATTAATAGATTTATAAATGATGATCTAAGTAATTGGTATATTAGACTTAATAGAAAAAGGTTTTGGAAGGGGGACTTAACTACAGATAAATTGATGGCTTACCAGACACTTTTTGAATGTTTAATGAAAATATCAACAATTTCCTCACCATTTATTCCATTCTATTCTGAAAAGTTATTTGCAGACCTGAATGAATTTAACGCAGTCAATTCTCCTTCTGTCCATTTACTTGATTTCCCTGAAGTTGATCAAAACCTAATATCTCAATCTTTAGAAAGAAAAATGAGTTATGCTCAAGATATCTCTTCTCTAGTTCATTCCATTAGAAAAAAAGAAAAAATAAGGGTTAGACAACCCTTATCAAAAATATTTATTCCTATTTCTTCAAAAGAAATGGAAAAAGAAATTCGATCTGTTGAAAATATTATTCTATCAGAAGTTAATGTGAAGGAGATTGAGTATGTATATGATACCTCTAAGTTATTTATTAAAAAAATCAAACCAAATTATAAGCTTTTAGGATCACTATATGGTAAAGATATGAACCTAGTGGCTTCGAGAATAATGAATATGACTCAGGAAGAAATTTTTAAAATTGAAAGTGATGGATTTCTAAACATTTCATTTAATAATAATTCGGATATTAATTTAAAATTGAATCAAGTAGAAATATTATTTGGAGAGATTGAGGGTAAGCAAGTTGCAAGTAATGAAAAGTTTACTTTAGCTTTAGATATTACATTGACTGATGATCTTATTGGAGAGGGAATAGCTAGAGAGTTTATTAATAAAATTCAAAATGAAAGAAAGAATAGCAATTTAGAAGTTACTGATAAGATTGAGATATATATTAAAGATCAAGTACCTGAAATAAATAAATTTTTGTTATTCCATCAAGATTTTATTTGTAACGAAACGCAATCTCTTTCTCTTTCAATAATTGAAACTCTTTCAGATAGTAAAAGAATGGATTTTAATTTTGATATAAATGGATTACAGATTAGTGAGCTTAATTTTAAAATATTAAAAAAATAATATGAAAGTTAAATATCTATTGTTTGTTTTTACTCTTATTTTTATTGATCAGTTGGTAAAATATTTAGTTCATGTAAATATGCCAATCCATTCAGAAATTCTAATTATTGGTGATTTCTTTAAACTTTATCATATTGAAAACCCTGGAATGGCTTTTGGAATAAATTTTGATTATAAGTACTCAAAATTGATTTTATCAATATTTAGACTTTTTGCCTCAGTATTAATAGGAGTTTATTTATTAAATATTATTGATAAGAATAAAAAATCAATCTTGATTATCTCTATTTCTTTAATTTTTGCTGGAGCTATTGGTAATGTTATTGATAGTGTTTTTTATGGAATAATTTATAATAATGCCCCATTTAATGCTCCTTTTTCTCTTTTTAATGGGCAGGTAATTGATATGTTTTATATTGATATTTGGGAAGGATATTTGCACGATTCGATACCCTTTTTAGGAGGAACTTACTTATCTCTTTGGCCTGTTTTTAATTTTGCCGACTCTTTTATTTTTGTTGGTGTTTCTATTCTTTTTATTTTTCAAAATAAACTTAAAAACGAATATTAATAAAATACAATTTCTTTCACATACTTGTGTGTTTTCTGAATTTCAAATAAGTATTTTTTATTATTGTTATTAAGTTCATTTTTTAAAGGAGCTGAAGTTATTTTAATGAATAATTTTTCTTCCTTGAAATAGATGTTTTCTGTTCTTTGTAGTGTTTTTTCGTTCGTAATTTCTCCCCATGTTTTTAAAAGGGATGTTTTTTGGATGCCCTTTTTTAAATTATCTTCTTTATAGAATTCGGAAGTTAGGTCTTTTATAGATAAAGTTTTAGATTTTCTTTTCTCTTTCATTTATATAACCATTTTTAATATCAAAAATTTTTAATTGGGGTATTTTAGTTTGAATTTTATTAAGTCTATTTTCTAGTGAATCTGAAATTATTATTTGTTCAAAATTATCTTCTAAGATTAATTCAATTAGTAAATTTATTTTAGAATCATCTAACTTATGAAAGACATCATCTAAAAGCAGTATTGGTGTCTTTTCTAAGTTAATTTTAAGTGTCTCAAATTCAGCCAACTTTAAAGATATAATAAAAATTTTCTGTTGACCTTGTGAGCCTACTCTTTTAATTAGTTTATTATTTATATAAAAAATGTAATCATCATTGTGAATCCCTAAGTTTGTTTTTTTTGTGTAAAAGTCTTTCTCAAGATATTTTTGAAATAAATCTTTATTTAGTTTTTCATCAATGTTTGAAGAATAATTTATTGATAAAATAATATCTTTATTTATAAGCTTTTTTGAAAAAGAATTAAATTTTATATTGAACGCATCTAATTCTTTTTTTCTTATTTTATTAATTATTTTATTCAATTCAATAAGTTTCTCATTATAACTATTTATCAGAGTAGTGTCAATTTTATATATTGATGGAGCTTTTTTTAGATATGTATTTCTTTGTTTAATTAATCTTTTGTAAGTGATTAAAGAGTCAAGATATTATGAGTTGATTTGAGAAAAAATTTGATCAAAAAATTTTCTTCTATCTTGACTATAATTTCTTATT
>JAYPDR010000030.1:0-17240 GCA_038125345.1 Marinoscillum sp.
ACTATTATTAACTCCATTAGCAAATCTATCGAGAAAAGGAACTCTATCCTCAAAAGGCACAAAAACTTCAGATCCAGGATAAACTTTTACTCTTCTTAAAAATCCAATCTTTCTTGCTTTACCACTCGGATAAATCACAAATGGTTTTCCTTGCGTTGTTGATAATTTTCCTCCAGCTAATTTTACATATTTTCTTACTGAAAATAATTTATTAAAGATAGACTTAGAAGGATTATTAACTGCACCACTAACAGTAATTTCCTCGTATTTACCTGATATATTGATAATATCACCGTCCATCAAAAAAGCATTTGAATTTAGTTTTTTAAAATTATAATTCAATATTTGTTCATCTCTAATTATATAAGATGATTCTAATGAAGCAAAATCAGTAAGGCCACCAACCTTTTGTATAATTGAAGGCATTGACTCTACTAAATCTTCAAAAGTAACTGAACCAGGAGAATTTACTTCACCTCGAACTTCAAGAGTAATAATATCCTTAATTTTTGGATCTTTAAATAAAGAAACCCTATCAAATGGCTTAATAAGGTTTAAAGTTTTAGGTGTTTTTGAAATACCATTGATATAATCTAAATCAATCGAAACATACTTTAAATTTGTCGACTTTAAAGTAGATTTTTCATCTAAAGAGTTAACAGCAACCTTTGATATATCAGCAAATTCTGCAAGTCCATTCGCTTTTAAAATAGCGTCCTCAACCGTCATAGCAGAGTCTATGCTGTAAGTTCCTGGCGAATTTACAAAACCTGAAATAGTAAATTCCGGCAACAAATTCTCTGTCACATCTCTAGAGTAAAGAACAACTCTGTCCTTTGGCTTTAGAATAAATTCTCCGTTTTCATCAATATTAACTGGAATGGTGAAATACGTCCCAGATTGATTATTAAATCTTCTAATGTCTACTCTAGCACGCAGAAGGTTAGATGAGAACTCTTTCTCATTGAATGAAGAGTTAGAAAAAACAAAATCATATAACTTGAGATTTTCTCTCCATGGTAGAGAAACCGGACTATCTTCAATCCCGAAGCCAGAGATAGATACTTCATCATCACCCTCTATCTCTACTAAAGAGTATACTCTCACCTCATCCTGATCTTCTAGAAAGACTTCAACACTAGCATCTAATACATCAGAGAGATTATAAGAGACAAATGACCTTGAGCCATCTAAATTTTCTTTGGACACATCAACTTTCCCTAGATATGTTCTTGGAAGAATGTTATTAGCAGCATCTTCAATTAATGATTTAAGGGATGAGAACTTATCTAAAGGGTAAGTGCCAGGTTTATTAACTGATCCAGCTATTGACACAGAATTTAAAACCTTTTCTGGAATAGATGAGAACGTGACCACGTCACCATCTAAGAGCTCAAAATCTTTGTTATAGATTGTAAGTTTCTGGCCAATACTCAGAGCGTTAGACGAGAGATTATTCCATGACTTAATTTCATCAACTGAAACATTAAATTTCTTAGCTATAGCATAGAGGTACTCACCTCTCTTGACAGAGTATGTTTCCTTGGAATTAGAGATTGACTTAGAGATATCGAATGATGTTAAAAACCTAGAGTAGGTCTCTCCTGCAGTTCTCTCTGATAGTGGCTTTATCCTACTAATTACAGCAAGGGAGGAAGAGTTTGCGTTCAGTCCACCACTGAAATCAAGAATTTCATTAATACCCTCTCCATCTTTTAACTCATAAATTGAGGCATTTCTCACGGTTCCTAAGAGCTCTACTGTATTGTCTCTCACAGGGATAAAAATAATATCGTTATTCATGAGTCGTATATCATCATCGAGTGAACCCTTGGTAATATAATCGTAGAGGTCAATAGTTTTTCTGAGTTTATTATTTCTAAAAAGTTGAATATTACGAAGTGATCCTGATGTCTTTATACCTCCTGAGGAATATAGGGCATTCAAAACTGTAGCAAATCCTCCTACAAGGTGTGGTCCAGGTGTATTACTTTCTCCAAGCACTGTGATCTTCACAGGTCTGAGCTGTGTGAGAGAGACATCTAGGAATGATCTCTGGGGGGAGTCTATTAGTCCAGAGAATGACCTACCAAGAAACTCTTTTAGTCTATTTTTTAATGAAGAGAATGTGTATCCAGACGCAAAAAACATCCCAATATCAGGAAGGAGAATATTTCCATTTAGATCTATCTTTACCTCTGTCTGATAGGTATTATCACCAAAAACATAAATTCTTAATACATCTCCGGGAGCGAGAATGTATCCTTCATCAATATTACCCACGAGATATTCCTTGTTTGCGAATGGGTTGTTTAGAAAAATATCATACCCAAAATAACTTAATGACTCAACTAAATCAGCCTGGATAGAATCTTCAATTATCTCATTGATTGAGTCAGACTGAATAACTATCTCGGAGACTACAGGTAAACTTACAGATGTTGCGACATCATTGCCTGTGATGTACTGAGAGATGTACTGATCGTAATTAATACCATAAATTAATGCCATCCTCTCTGCATCTTGTACTGTCATCCCTCTTCTCTGTAACTCTCGAAGCACATCCTGCTCAGATGATATATCTAAAGCAGATGCTTGTGATGCAATGTCTGAGGCGGATTGAGAGAATAGCTGAAAAGAAAAAATTAAGAGAAAAGATAATAATCCGATTTTAAGATTTGAATTAAAGGGAAACAAATTTTTACTAATACTCACTCTTAAAAATTTAAAATGATTTCAAATTTAATCTAATTCGGTTGATATCTCAAAAATTAATTAAATATCATTAATATTTGGATTCAGCCACTTAACTGACTCTTCTAGAGAGATACCTCTTCTCTTAGAGTAGTCCATAACCTGATCCCTATCAATTTTTCCAAGGCCAAAATACCTAGAGTCTGGGTGTGAGAAATAGTATCCGCTCACTGATGCTGCAGGCCACATAGCTAGACTCTCTGTGAGTGTAACTCCGATCCTCTTCTCAACTTGAAGAATATCCCAAATAGTATTTTTTTCTAAGTGATCAGGACATGCAGGATACCCCGGTGCAGGTCGTATTCCAGTATAGTTCTCCTTAATCAGATCCTCGTTTGAGAGATTTTCATCTGACGCATAGCCCCAGTACTTTACTCTTACCTCTTTGTGAAGAAACTCTGCGAATGCCTCCGCAAGCCTGTCAGCAAGAGCCTTTACCATTATGCTTGAGTAGTCGTCATTTTCTCTCTCAAATTTTTTGCATAACTCGTCAGAACCAAATCCTGCACTAACACAGAATGAACCCACATAATCACTCAAATTAGATGATTTTGGAGCAATAAAGTCTGATAAAGCAATATTTGGGACACCCCAAGCCTTCTTACTTTGCTGACGTAACGTTATAAATTTATGAAGGGGATTTTTTCTTGACACATCATCATAAATAATAATATCATCTTCTACTGAGTTCGCTGGAAATATTCCAATTACACCTTTAGCTGCTAATAAATTTTTAGAGATAATATCATCAAGAAGCTCATTCGCATCATCAAACAATTTTTTTGCTTCCTCACCATTAACTTCATATCCGAAGATATCTGGATAGACTCCGTGGAGATTCCAAGACCTAAAAAACTGAGTCCAGTCAATAAATTTTCTTAAAATACTAAGATCATCAATATGAAATTCTTTCACTCCTAAAAAGTTTGGGTTAGGCGGAAGGTAATTGTCCCAGTCTAGACTTAGTTTATTTTTTCTAGCCTCATTAATTGAGATAAAGTTTTTTATGACTTTTCTATTTTCAAACGTTTCCCTTACTTTCTTATATTCCTCTCTAGTTTGAGTAATAAAGACGTCTTTTTCATTTGAGAGAAGACTTGTTGATACAGGAACAGCCTTAGACGCATCATTAACATGTACAACAGCTCCTGAGTACTCTGGTGAGATTTTCACAGCAGTGTGCGTCTTGGAGGTTGTAGCACCCCCAATCATAACCGGAATTTTAAGATTCAATCTCTCAAGCTCTTTAGCTAAGTACACCATCTCATCTAGTGAGGGAGTAATTAGACCACTCAAACCAATAATATCTACTTCCTCTTTGATAGCTGTCTCAATAATCTTCTCAGGAGGAACCATAACTCCAAGATCAATAATTTCAAAGTTATTACAAGCTAAAACAACTCCAACAATATTTTTTCCGATATCATGAACATCTCCCTTCACAGTAGCCATCAGTATTTTTCCATTGGATTTCTTTCCCTCAACTTTCTCTCTCTCAATAAAAGGGACAAGATGAGCAACTGCCTTCTTCATAACTCGGGCAGATTTAACTACCTGAGGCAAAAACATCTTCCCTTCTCCAAAGAGATCCCCAACAACATTCATTCCATTCATAAGATATATCTCTATAACATCAATTGCTTTTGAAGATGTTTTTCTTGCCTCCTCTACATCTTCTATTATAAACTTATCAATTCCTTTTACTAGAGAATGAGTTAATCGAGATTGAAGGTCTTTATCTCTCCACTCTTCTTTCATCTCCTCTTTTTCACCTTTAGAGGAAACCTTCTCAGCATACTCTAATAACCTCTCTGTTGCATCTTCTCTCCTGTTAAGGATAACATCTTCAACATATTCAAGAAGTTCTTTTGGTATGTCATCATATACTTCAAGAAGAGTTGGGTTAACTATTCCCATCCTCATCCCACTTTTAATGCCATGATAAAGAAAAACAGAGTGCATCGCTTCTCTAACTGTATCATTTCCTCTGAAAGAAAAAGAAACGTTACTTACTCCACCGCTCACATTTACGCAAGGCAGATTACTCATTATCCACTCAGTTGCTCTAAAAAAATCAACAGCATATGATTTATGCTCATCTATACCTGTAGCAACAGGGAAAATATTTGGATCAAAAATTATATCCTCTGGATTAAAATTTACTTTATTGATAAGAACATCGTAAGATCTCTTACATATATCTATTCTTCTCTGGAAAGTATCTGCCTGTCCATTCTCATCAAATGCCATTACAATTGCTGCAGCTCCAAACTTTTTTATTGTTTTGGCTTGATCGATAAAAATTTTCTCACCTTCTTTGAGACTTATTGAGTTTACAACACACTTTCCTTGAACAGCTTTCAATCCAGCAAGAATAATTTCCCACTTCGAGCTATCTATCATAACTGGGATTTTAGCAATATCTGGCTCGGACTGTATAAGATTCAAAAACTTCACCATTGCCTCTTTGCCATCAAGCATTCCCTCATCCATATTCACATCTAAAATTTGAGCACCACCCTCAACTTGCTCTCTGGCAATTTCAACTGCCTCACTAAAATTTCCTTCTTTAATAAGACGTAAAAATTTTCTTGAGCCGGTGACGTTTGTCCTCTCGCCAATATTGACAAAGTTTATATTTGCTTTAAGCTCAAATGGCTCGAGTCCAGAAAGGGTAAGGTTCTTGCATTTACTCATTAGCTAAGACTCTAGGTTTATATTTTTTCACTTCTTCTGATATCAATTTAATGTGCTCGTAGGTAGTACCACAACACCCTCCTACTATGTTTACAAGATTCTCTTCGAGGTATGCCCTTATCTGAGTTATCATCTCTTCTGGTGTTTGGTCATACTCCCCAAATGCATTAGGGAGGCCTGCATTAGGGTGAGCAGAAGTAAAGAATGGAGAGCTTTTACTTAACCTCTTCATATACGGTGTTAACTCCTCTGCTCCAAGAGCACAATTAAATCCAATACTTAACAAAGGAAAATGTGACAAAGAAATTAAAAAAGCATTCACAGTTTGTCCAGAGAGAGTCCTTCCGCTCTTGTCAGTAATAGTTCCACTCACCATAACCGGGAGTTTTATATTGTACTGCTCAAAATATTCATCTATTGCCATTAATGCAGCTTTGGCATTTAAGGTATCAAATACTGTCTCGACTAGAAGAATATCTACACCTCCGTCAATAAGCCCTCTCACCTGTTCCTTGTAAGAAAGTACCAAATCATCAAAATGAATAGCTCTGAACCCAGGATCATTTACGTCTGGGGACATGGATGCAGTCTTATTTGTTGGACCAATAGAACCTGCTACATATTTTTCTTGATCAAACTCAAGAGATACCTCTTTAGCAATCTTTGCAGATTCAAAATTTAGCTCGTAAACAAAATCCTGAAGACCATAATCCTCCATAGCAATTGAAGTTGATGAAAAAGTATTTGTCTCAATTATATCTGCACCAGCTTTGAGATATCCCCTATGAATCTCTTTTATAATCTCAGGCTTTGTGATAGAGAGAAGGTCATTATTTCCTTTTAGTGGAGTCAAGTGATCTTTAAACTTTTTACCTCTAAAATCATCCTCCTCTAGCTTGTAATTTTGAATCATAGTGCCCATAGCACCGTCCAAAACAAGTATTCTAGACTTAAGCTCAGAGATTATTTTACTCATTTAGCTACGTGAATCTTTATTATTTTTTTTGAGTAAATCTCATACATACCAAATAAGGCAAGTGAGTAGAATAGTGAGCCACCTAAAGTCCCAAAATAAAATGGAATAGCTACTAAATAAGTTGAAAAAAGTCCAAAAATATCTTTTGAATAGAAGGAACTTGAAACCCAAACACCAAAATTAGATATAATAAAAAAGACTAATGATGAAGAAATACTAACACCTAAAACTTTTTTAATAGATATATGAGTAAGTAACTTTCTTCCCAAAAAAGTAATAATAATAAAACTTCCATATTGCCAAAAAAATCCTTTATAAAAGAGAGTAAAACCATCAAAGAACTCGCTAAGAATATAATTATTAATAATTATATCACTAAGAAATAGAGCAATTAGAGGAAGAAGATAAGCTGTATATGTATTCCTCAAGTAAGCAGCTCCAAACAATGCTATTGAGCAAATAGGAGTAAAATTTGGGTAGTGAGGAATTATTCTTGAAAAAGCAGCAATAAGAATAAGTCCAAAAACAACATATATACTATTTATATAATTATTCTCTCTACCAGACATCTTCATTATAATTTTTATATTCTTCTTTTCCTCCAAGGGACTTCCAGTCAGAGTCTTGAGTTAATCTTGAGGAAATACCACCTCTCGGATTACAGTCTAAAACTATCCTAAGTCTTTTAGGCTTATAAACTTTTAATAAATCATCATACAGAACATTTATTAGTCTCTCGTATGATATTATTAGATCTCTGTACTGCTGTAAATACATTTTAAGAGACTTAAGCTCTATAATTGTCTTATCAGGATAAAATAAAATATAGAGTGAAGCAAAATCAGGTTGATCATATACCCCTAAAAAAGTTAGTTCCGGTTGCTTAATTTTTATTTCATAAGTCTTCTTGTCAGGATTAGGAATAGCAGTTAAAAGACTTGAGTCTACATCTTTATATGTTTTTTTCATGATATTATTTAATTAATTTTTTAAAAGTTTCAACTAAATCAAGTTTTTCCCATGTAAATGTCTCAACTTCATAAGATTTAATTTTACCATCTAAAGAAACATATTCTTTATTTGTAAGCATAGGTTTTCTACCCATGTGACCATAAGAAGCTGTATCAAGATATATTGGATTTCTAAGTTTTAATCTATTTTCAATATCATATGGTGTCATACCAATATTCTCCGTTATGATATTAGATATCTCTAAATCAGTCATTGAACAATGAGAAGAGCCGAATGTATTCACATAAATTCCCATAGGCTTAGCAACACCTATTGCATAGCTAACCTGAACTAAAATCTCATCACATATACCAGCAGCACAGATATTTTTTGCTATGTGTCTAGTGGCATATGCAGCACTTCTATCAACTTTACTTGGATCTTTTCCTGAGAAAGCACCACCTCCATGTGCCCCTTTTCCACCATATGTATCAACTATTATCTTTCTTCCTGTAAGTCCGGTATCTCCATGAGGTCCACCTATTACAAACTTTCCAGTAGGGTTGATATGATAATTTATATTGTCATTAAATAAATCTTTATACTGAGAATTATTCTTCAAAAATCGAGGAATAAATACTCCTGTAATATCAGATTTTATTTTTTTTAGCATAGGCTCATCCTTATCAAACTCATCGTGCTGAGTTGAGATTACAATACTATCTATTCTGTATGGCTTTCCATTCTTATATTCTAATGTTACCTGAGATTTTGAGTCAGGTCTGAGGTATCTAATCTCATCATTTTCTCTTCTAACATCCGCTAATTCTATAAGAAGTTTATGAGACAAATCGATAGAAATAGGCATGAAGTCTTCTGTCTCATTAGATGCATAACCAAACATCATTCCCTGATCACCAGCTCCTTGCATTTTCACATCCTCTCTATCAACACCCTGATTTATATCTGAAGATTGAGAATGCAATGCAGAAAAAATACCACATGATTGAGCATCAAACTTGTATTCACTCTTATTATATCCTATATCAGCTATAACTTTTCTAATGATTTTATCATGATCTATGATAGAATTGGTTTTAATTTCACCAGCTACTACTACTTGTCCAGTGGTTACTAGGGTTTCACATGCTACTTTTGAATTTTTATCAAAAGCTAAATAATTGTCAAGTAGAGCATCACTAATTTGATCAGCCATTTTATCTGGATGGCCTTCACTAACTGACTCTGATGTAAATAAATGTCTCATATTTATAATATAAATTTTAGAATCAAGATAAGCGAATGAGAATCGATTTTGACAGGATGCCCACATCACAAAACCACCGTTATCTATCGGTTGGTATACAATTAAGTATTCTTGATGTGGAGCAAATATAAAAAAATATTTTAATATCTATAATGCTCAGGCTTAAATGGACCCTCAATTTCTATACCTAGATAATTTGATTGAGTAGAATTCAATTTCTCAAGTTCAACTCCAAGTGCATCTAGATGAAGCATTGCAACTTTCTCATCAAGCACCTTTGGTAGCATATACACATTATTCTCATAATTTTTTGAATTCATCCATAACTCAATCTGAGCAAGAGTCTGGTTAGTAAAAGAATTACTCATTACAAAACTTGGATGGCCTGTAGCACATCCAAGATTCACAAGTCTTCCCTCTGCAAGAACAATAATTTCAATATTATTTTCTAAAGTATACTTATCAACCTGTGGCTTTATCTCTTCTTTTGTGTGACCGTAATTTGAATTTAACCAAGCCATGTCTATCTCATTATCGAAATGACCAATATTACAGACTATAGTCTTGTCTTTCATGGCAAGAAAACTTTCTTTAGTAACTATATCCCTGTTTCCAGTAGTTGTAATTACTATATCAGCATTTGGAATAAGTGTAGACATTTTCTTTACCTCATACCCATCCATAGCAGCTTGCAGAGCACATATAGGATCTATTTCAGTAATACTCACAATTGATCCAGCACCACTAAAAGATGCTGCAGTACCCTTACCAACATCACCATAACCTGCGACTACGACTCTTTTTCCTGCAAGCATAACGTCTGTAGCTCTCCTTATTGCATCTACTGCACTTTCTTTACATCCATATTTATTATCAAACTTAGATTTTGTTACAGAATCGTTTACATTAATAGCAGGAAGAGTTAGAGTTCCTTTCTTTACTCTCTCGTACAACCTATGAACACCAGTTGTTGTTTCTTCAGATAATCCTTTAATATCATTCACCAGCTGAGGGTACCTATCTAATACCATATTAGTAAGATCTCCACCATCATCAAGAATCATATTTAGAGGCTTTTTATCTTCTCCGAAGAAAAGTGTTTGCTCAATACACCAATCAAATTCTTCTTCATTCATCCCTTTCCAGGCATAAACTGAAATCCCAGCAGCAGCAATTGCAGCAGCTGCATGATCCTGAGTAGAAAAAATATTACATGAGGACCAGGTTACCTCAGCACCTAACTCCATTAATGTCTCAATCAATACTGCAGTCTGAATTGTCATATGCAAACAACCAGCAATTCGAGCTCCTTTTAACGGTTTAGTCTTTCCAAACTCTTTTCTTAATGACATAAGACCAGGCATTTCTGCCTCTGCAAGTTTAATTTCTCTCCTTCCCCACTCGGCTAATCCAATATCTTTTACCTTATATTTAATATATTTACTCATTGATTTTTTCCCATTTATTATTTGACATTAGAGTGAAAGATCCTATATAAAGCATATCCCACTCATCTGGATCAATAATTGATAAAAAGAGAGACTTTTTATCATCATCCTTCTGATAGAGATGGTATGTTTTTCCTTGAATAGGTCTAAAAGAATAATTTGATTTATAAACAAGATCATTCCACTTAAATTCATCTATAAGTTTAGAGTACTCTCTTTTAATCTCATTAAATCTCTGAGCAAAATGATCATTTACTGAATTTACAGCATCTGATTCCCATTTTTTAATATCTTCTTGTTTGATAACAGGAGATGATATTTCACCAGCATAAGTCAAAAGATTCTTTTTCTTTTCTTTCATTTAAGCTGCAAAGCTAAATTATTTAATTTTTAATACGTGATAATCTATTAAATGATTTATTGGATCTCTTAAAATTTTAATAATTGAAATATTGAATAATTTAGAGACATCTTTGATCTCATTCTCAAAATAATAAGCAATAGACCCACTTAAATACAGATTTTTTGAATTATACTTTAAAAGTATTTCTTTAAAAAAGTAAGTAAAGTGACTGTTTATCATAGATTTTATGGATTCATCTTCCTTGTGAGTATGAATAAATTCAGAAATTTTAGAAATCCATTTATGAGAATTTTTCTCATAAACAACCTGTAGATTATCCTTATTAAAACTAGAGATTTCTTGAAATAAATCAGAGATTTTTTCACTTATCTCATTTCGTAAATATTTTTTCAAAAAAATTCTCCCCAATACATAACCTGACCCCTCGTCACCTAGAAGATACCCGAGTGAATTTATCTGCATAGTAATATTTTTCCCATCGTAATAACATGAATTAGACCCAGTTCCAAGAATAGCGACAACACCACTTTCTTGATGACAAAGCGCTCTGCAAGACCCAAGAAGGTCTGAATAAACATAAATTTCTGCGTTTTTAAAGAATTTAATAAGACATTTCTTAATAATTTTTTTAGAATCATTGTTATTAATTCCCGCTCCATAGTATGTTATAGAAAGTATTTCATCACGATTCAAAATTTTAGATAACTCTTGTAAGCTATTGAGAAGCACTTTCTCTTTGGAAACATAGGGGTTAAATCCTTTAGTCTCTATCATTTTTTTTTGACCTTCACCAAGTATAACCCATCTGCCTCTTGTTGCACCTACATCAGCAATAATTTGCATAAAAAACTAAAATTTTAATTCTCACTCTTTAATTTTACATAAATCTAGACAATATCATGAAAATAGCAATTGTAGGAGGTGGAATCGTTGGTTTAGCCATTGGATATAAGCTATCAAGAGTAAGTAATAATACCGTTCATATTTACGAGAAAGAGAAAGAAGTTGGGTTTCACCAGTCAGGTAGAAACAGCGGCGTCCTACACTGCGGTCTAGCGTATAAACCTGGCTCTCTAAAAGCAAAACTAGCTGTTTCTGGTATAAAGCAGATGATAGATTATTGTAAGAAATATAACATTTCACATGATGTATGCGGTAAAATTGTTGTTGCTAACGATAAGCATGAAGCTAAACTATTAGAAAATACAGCTGATAGAGGAAAAAAAAATGGTCTCAAGGGATTAAAATACCTTTCAAAATCTGAGCTTAACAAAAGAGAGCCTTTTGTCTCTTCATATAAAACACTTCTTGTTCCTGAGGAAGGAATAGTTGATTATCTAGGAGTAATGTTGTCAATGAAAGAGAATATTTTATCTTCAGGAGGACAGGTTTTCTTAAACTCAAAAATTGAAAAAATAGAAGAAATTAAAAATAAAATTTATATCAATAAAAACTCAAGTGTTAGTTATGATATTATTATATATACTACTGGTTTACAGTCAGATATAAATTATAAAAAATTCACAAAAAATAAATTAAATGCTAAAATTGTTCCATTTAGAGGTGAGTATTATACACTTGAAGACCATGCAAAAAAATTAGTGAACCATCTCATTTATCCAGTAGGTAATCCTAAATTTCCTTTCCTTGGAGTTCACTTCACAAGAATGATTAATGGAGACAGAGAAGTAGGTCCCAATGCTGTGCTTGCTTTTAAAAGAGAAGGCTATAAAAATACTGATATTTCTTTATATGATATCTTAGACTATATCGGGTATACTGGTTTTCTAAAATTTATTGGTAAAAACTTTGCTTTTTGTATAAATGAATTCTCAACTTCATTTCTAAAATCATCTTTTCTAAAAAAAACACAGAAACTTATCCCAGATATTAGAGGTAATGACATAAAAAACGGACCAAGTGGAGTAAGAGCTCAAGGAATTGACACGAAAGGTAATTTAATGATGGATTTTGATATACAAACATTTAACAATCAAATTCATGTAATAAACGCCCCATCTCCAGCTGCAACCTCTTCCCTATCTATCGCTGATTATTTAATTAAAAACTACATCAATTAACTACAATACTTGAATATAACCCTGATTGTACCAATTTCCTGACATATACTTATAATCGTGAGAATCAAGATATTTTAAAACTTTTTCCTTCATTTTTGCAGAATTTCCTGTAATTATCTTGAAAGGGGGAATATTATCAAAAAAATGAATTTCTAAGGATAAATTAATATCCTCATAAAACTTACCATGTAAATCAATATCATTTGAATTACTCATTTGCTTTAATTTGTTGATATAGTGATAAACTATCAATTAGTATAGCATAGACTTCATCTAACTCTTTTGGATCAAAAAAATAATGAGAGTAACTTTTTCTATATAATTCTTCAGAAAAAGAATACTTATCAAAAATTTCTTTTTCTTTTATATTATATAAAGATTTAAGAGTGTCATTATTATAATTTAACTCTCCAATTGCTTTCTCAGCTAGGTGTAAATCAATCAATATTTTAACCATGATCTCTTTTTCAATAATATTTTCTTCAAGTTTTGATTGACAGGATATTATTATAAAAAATGTTAAAAGAAAGAAATACTTATAAGATTTTGAAATCATTTTTTCAGTATAATCTAATTTTGAGGTAAATATAGCCATAGTGAAAGAAATCTTAAAAAAGGTAAGAAAATATGAAATAGAAATTAGAAAATATCTTAATAATTCTAATCAGGGGGATTATAACTCTATTTTTAAAGGCTCAGGAATTGATTTTGACGATCTTAGACCATATCAGTATGGTGATGATCACAGATCAATTAACTGGAATATTACTGCTAAAGAGGACAAAATTTATACTAATACATATAAAGAAGATAAAGAGCAATCTGTTTTTTTTCTTATTGATGTCAGTCAGTCACAATTTATAGGAAATGAAGAAAATAAAATAAATATCTCAAAAGAGATAGCATCTGTTCTCACATTATCTGCCCTAAATACCAATAGTCAAGTTGGCTTACTATGTTTTTCTGATCAGAAAGAGCTATTCATACAATCAAAAAAAGGACAAGCTCACGGATATAAAATAATTAAAAACCTGTATGAACTTCAACAAAAATCAACTAAAACTAGCATATCATCCATGGTTAATTTTTTTTTAAATACAGTCAAAAAAAAGAGTTTAGTTGTATTAATTAGTGATTTTATTGATAATAATTATTACAAAAGTTTAAGATCTCTATCAAAAAAACATGATGTTGTATGTTTACATATTTACGATGATTATGAAATATCAATTCCTAAATTGGGTATAATTCAGCTTGAGGAAAAAGAAAATAATTTTAAAAAATGGATTAACACATCGAGTAAAAACTTTCAAATGCTTACTAAAAACTTATTTACCACAAAACCTCAAGAATTAAAAAAAGAAATGCATTTAATAGGAATTAATTATTTAAAAATAAACTCAAGAGAAAACTACATCAAAAACTTAATTAAACTATTTAAATACAGAAAAAATAGATGAAAAATCTTTTTCTTTTTTTCTTTTTGTTCATATTAAGATCGCATTCTTTTTCACAAGAAATTGAGTATAATGTTTACTTTGAAAAAGATTCAGTAAAAATTGGAGATTCAATTATTCTAGTTTCAATTTTACAATATCCAAGTAATATTGAATTAGTTCAACCTGATTCTTCTTTTTCTTATAACTCTTTTGAATTTATCAGTAAAAGTGCATATTCATCAATTAAAAAATCTAATTTATTATATGACAGCACACTATATTTCCTTAGAACATTTTCTTTGGATTCTATTCAAAAAATAAGTTTAAGAGCTATAATACTTAATACACCCGATAGTCTTCAAATTACTTCAAATTTAGATTCTATTTATTTAATTAGTCAAGTCAAAGATTTAAGCTCTTCAACAATTGATAACACTATTTACAACAGAATTAAAAATATTTTTAACTCTCAGAAATACATTTTAATTTTAATTTCAATTACAGTATTCTTATTAGTACTCTATCTAGTATTTAGAAAAAGAATAAAAAAATATTTTTTGATTAAAAATTTAAAAACTCAATTTCTGAAGTTTAACAAACAATTTGAAATATTAAATAATAACTATCAAAAAAATAATGGAAAAATTGAACTCGAAAAATTAATATTATTTTGGAAAAGATATTTTGAAAAATTAACTACTTATCCATTTTCTAGTTCTACAACAACTGAAATTTCTCAATTTTATAAAGATAAGGACATAATAAAGTTGTTAAATGAAATAGATAAGTTTTTATATTCAAATGTATCTGAGTTAATTGAAATCAAAAAGATCAGTGTTTTAAAAGATAAAGCAAGTTTAATTACTGAAGAAAAAATTAATTTGATAAAGAGTGGAAAATAATTTACTTAACAATTGGTTTTCTTTTAAATGGTTTTCATATAGTCAATTATCTAGCTATGACTGGGAAAATAGTTTCATTTTGTACTTACTCCTAGCTCTACCTTTATTCTATTTTTTCCAAAAAATAGTATCAAAAAAATCAACCTTTCTCGTTTCAATACCAAAAGAAGATCTGTCAACTTTCAAATTTTCAATTTTAAGATTTATTCCAATTTTCTTGTTACTCACATCTGTAGTTCTCTTTATTATTTCTCTTGCAAGACCTCAAAAATCTAATGAAAAAGTTGAAAGATGGTCTGAGGGTATAGATATAATGTTAGTAATTGATATTAGTGAATCAATGCAAATTGAAGATTTTTCTCCAAATCGACTTGAATCTGCTAAAGAAGTTGCAAAAAATTTCATTGATGGAAGATTTCAGGATAGAATTGGATTAGTGGTATTCTCTGGTGAGTCATACTCAAGGTGTCCTCTGACATCAGATTATATTTTATTAAAAAAGTATATTGATGAAATAAATTTTGATCTTATAAGCACAAGAGGAACAGCAATTGGGAGTGCAATAGCAATTGCAACAAACAGGATGAGAGAATCGATATCTAAATCTAAAATTTTAATTCTTTTAAGTGATGGAGATAATACTGCTGGAAATATAGACCCTTTAACAGCTTCAGAAATAGCTAAAGCTTATGGAATTAAAATTTATAGCATTGCAGTAGGAAAAAATGGCAAGGTACCTTTTGGAAAAGATTATTTTGGAAGGCCTAGATATGTTGAAAATTCTCTAGATGAAAAAAATTTAAGAGAGATTGCTTCAACGACTGAAGGTAAATTTTATAGAGCATCAAATGATGAAGCTCTTCAAAAAATTTTTAATGAGATTGATGAATTTGAAAAATCAGAGATTAAAGAAAATAGATATAAAAACACTGTTGATTACTATCAAATTTACTTGTATTGGGGTATAATTTTCTTCTTATTGCATCTACTATCTAAATCTACTTTCGTAAATAATATTATAAGAGACTAATGAAAGAAATACTATTTAATAAAGATTTTACTTGTATCGCTGTTAGCAAAACAAAACCTGTTGAAAAAATTAGAGAGATATATGAATTAGGTCATAGAGATTTTGGAGAAAATAAAGTACAGGAATTAGAATTGAAATTTAATACTTTACCTAAAGACATAAGGTGGCATATGATTGGACACTTACAGTCTAATAAAGTAAAAAAAATAATTCCTTTTATATCATTAATTCATAGTGTTGATAGTTTTAAATTATTAGAAGTTATCAATAATGAGTCCGAAAAATTAAATAAAATTACTGAATGTCTGATTCAAGTAAATATTTCTGGGGAGGAACAAAAATTTGGATTTAATCCTAATAATTTAGATTTTTTAGAAAATTCAAATTTAAAAGATAAAAAATTTATTAAAATTAGAGGTTTTATGGGAATGGCATCTTTCACAGATGAATATTCTATTATTAGAAAAGAATTTAAATCATTAAAAGAATTATATGATGTCTATTATAATAAATTAAATGATTTTAACATTTTATCTATGGGTATGAGTAGTGATTATAATATTGCTATTGAAGAAGGAAGTAATATGCTAAGAATAGGATCAAAAATTTTTGGCGAAAGAAACTATTTATAGATATCTTTTAATTTATAATTCAGTTATTTATTTTAGCATACTATTAAATAACATTAAAAATGAAAAATCTCAAATTATATACGTATGGAACTCTAATTTTAGCTGCTGGATTAGCATTCTTCCTTGTAAGCAGAATAAAATATAGTATTGATGAAGAAGCAAGAATTAATGTTGCAGAGAATAAAGTTATTAATAAATTAAAGATGATTAGAGATGCACAAATTGCTTTCCAAAGTGTCAATGGAGAATATGCCAGTGAGTGGGATAGCCTTTTGAACTTTATTGAAAATGGTAAAATATTCTTAATTCAAAGAAGAGAAGAAACTGTACTTTTAGAATACGGAGCTGAAGAAACAACTTTGTATCTTGACACCCTAGGGAGTGTAACAGTTATTGACTCATTATTCTCAATGTATCCAAATTTTATAGCAAGTAATTTAATTTATGTTCCAGGATATGAAGATGTAAAATTTGAAATTTGGGCTGGTAAAATTGAAAAGGGAGGTGTTCAAGTTGATGTAGTTGAGGTAAGAAACCCAAAGCCATTTGATCCTGATAGAAAAGAATCTAATGAGGCTAACATAAACAAGCCCCTTAGATTTGGGTCTAGAACAAGCATTACTACTGCAGGTAATTGGGAGTAAAATAAACCTTTGTCAGCAAGTCAAAATAAAAATTCATTTTTAACATTTATTAAAT
>JAYPDR010000031.1:0-7243 GCA_038125345.1 Marinoscillum sp.
AACTATTAAAGAAGGTGTTCCTAAAGATGAGGCTGAATCAGCTAAAAAGCAACTACTGAAATTATATTAGTGTTTTCATCGTAATATAATTTATTATGATATTCAATTTCTTTTCGGAGATTATCTATCTTTCTCTTTATTAGATTTTTATCCATTATTAAAATTAATCTCTATTTTTTTCTTGAATATATCTAACTAGGTTAGTAGATGTTGATCGTGGTAATATTCTTCCGATAAAAACTACTACTTTATTCCAAAAACCAGGCACTGAAACGGTCACTTTATTATTTAGAGATTCATACCCATATTTTGCAACATTTTTAGGACAGGCAGTATTAAATTTTATCTTATTTTTTTTTGATGAAACATTTTTTTGAAAATTTGTTCTTGTTTGCCCTGGACATAAGACTGAAATAGTTATGTTTTTATCCTTAACCTCATTAGAAATTGCTTCAGTGAAATGTAAGATAAATGCTTTAGTGGCATAATATAAGGACATTAGAGGTCCTGGTTGGAAGGCAGCTACTGATGCAATGTTTAATATTTTTCCTTTATTTTTTTTAACCATATCTCTCAAAAATAATTTTGTAAGATAGGTTGTATTAAGTACATGTAGATTTATCATTTTTCTCTCTTTTTCCCAGTCAGTCTCATAAAATTTACCAAATGTTCCAAAGCCAGCATTATTAATAAGTAATTCAATATTCTCTTTTTTGAGTTCATCATATAACTTAAGTGGAGAGTCCTCTTTAGTGAGGTCTTGATTAATTGATTTGATTAATTCTGGATCAAACGTATTGCTTAATTCATTAAGGTTTTCCTTATTATTATCAACTACAAATACTTTATAATTATCTTTAACTAACAGTTTCACAAACTCTAACCCAATTCCACTTGCTCCTCCGGTTACTAAGGCAGTTTTCATTATAGTTGATTTAGTTCATCACAAAGTAACTCAATTGTTTCTTTAGAATGTGTAGGAAAGTTAGCAATTCTTAATTGATTTGTCGATGATCCATATCCTTTTCCTACTATCTTCCTCTTTTTTTTAAGTGCTTCAATATAAAAATTTATATCCTTATCAGAGTTAGCAACAATTACAGTTTTAGACTGAATATTTTTATTTTTAACTGAAGGATATAGGTCATGGTGATTTTCTAAAGTATTATAAAGTAAAGAAGACTTATAGTTGGTATCTCTTACTATATTTTCAATACCAATATTTAGCATATCATTAACTACCTGACTAAGTAGATATATTCCCAATACGTTAGGAGTCTCAGCAGTTTGGTTTTTTAATCCTAGCCTATGAATATTACTTAAAGAATGGTATGTTCCAGTTATTTTTTTATCAGTAATACTATGATGTTTCTCTAGGCACTTGTCATTATAAACCCAAATACATAATCCGGATGGTAAGCCAAAGCATTTCTGTACTGAAAAATAAAAAGTATCAACATCTTCTATATGGAAGGGGATAGATGGTATTCCGCTAACTGCATCAAGAGCAATAATCGATTTGAAATTATTTCTAATTTTAGATATAGTATTTGAATCACACATAATACCAGTACTTGTTTCATTTAGAGTTACTGCTAAAAGTTCATGTGAATCTAAAATTTTATCTATATCATATTCCTCATTATTGAATATATAATTTCTAGCATTTATCTTATTGAGTTTGGCGAAATCATAGAACTTTTCAGAGAAGGATCCATTAATAAAATGTCCTGAATCTTCTAAAATTAAATTTTGAATTATTCTTTCCCAAGCTTCATTTGCAGATGAAAGGAAAGCTATGTGGTAATCTTTAGGAATATTTAAAAAATTTTTTATTCTTTCTGTACATTCTTTATAAATTGATTTAAATAAGCTGCTTCTGTGAGATATTGAAAATATATTCTTCTTAAATCCATTTTTAATATGTTCTTCGGCAGTAAAAAATAGTTCAGAAGGGCCAGGTGTGAAATAAATATCTTTCATTTTAATAAAGTACTCTTAGTTTAATAGTATTCTTTATCTCTTTCAGTTTTTTCACTACAGATTTATCATACTCTCTATCTATATCAGTGATTACATAACCAATATCTTCATTAGTTTTTAGATATTGACCTTTTATATTAATATTAAAACTAGATATTATTTTATTGATATCAAGAAGAACACCTGGTTCATTTCTATGAATATGAATTAATCTGTGCGCATCTTTTTGTTCTGGGAGGGATAGCTCAGGAAAATTAACACAGTTCGATGTATTCCCAGTATTTATAAAATCTATAATTTTTTCAGGAACATACAATCCTATATTTTTTTGCGCTTCTTTAGTACTTCCTCCAATATGAGGAGACAAAATAATATTATTAATGCCTTTGAGTATTGATTCAAATTTTTCATCATTATTGAGAGGTTCTTTAGGAAAAACATCAACAGCAGCACCTAATAGCTTATTATTTTTTAAATTTTTAACTAAAGAGTCTATCTCAACTATATTTCCTCTACTGTAATTGATTAAAATAGAACCATCTTTCATCATTTCAAATTCTTTCTGCCCAAAAAAATTAGTATTTTCTTTTCTCCCATCTATATGAATTGATACAACATCAGAATTATTCAATAAGGTCTTTAGAGAGTTACATTTTGTTGCATTTCCTATAGAGAGTTTATCAATCAAATCATAGTATAAAACCTTCATTCCTAATGATTCGCAAACAACTGACAACTGAGATCCTATATTTCCATATCCAATAATTCCTATGGTTTTATTTCTTATTTCATAAGAATTGATTGAATCTTTTCTCCAAATTCCTTTGTGCATATCATTGGACTTATCAACTATTGATCTCATTAAATTAATTATTTGTCCTAAAACAATTTCAACAACAGATCTAGTGTTACTGTATGGAGCATTAAATACAGTTATTCCATTTTTAGTACATTCTTTAAGATCTATCTGATTGGTGCCAATACAAAATGCACCAATGCTTAAAAGTCTATTTGCTGAATTCAATACTTTTTTTGATATTGTTGTTTTAGATCTTATTCCTAAAATAGAGATATTATGGATTTTTTCAATGAGTTGGCTTTCATTCAAACTTCCTTCATGACTCTCAACTTCATAGCCTTCATCACTAAAGATTTTACTAGCAGAATGGTCTAGTTTTTCTAGTAGGAGAACTTTAATTTTAGATTTTGGAAAAGATAGTTTTTTCATGAAATAAGTTTAATAAATTGATCAAGCGATTTTAGTAAATAATCAGCATTTTTTGAAAGAGATTCTCGCTTAATATTTTCAGTAAATAGATAAAATTTATCAGCAAAACCTTCTTTTTTAATTTCAAAGTCAGTATATCCATCTCCTATAACATGAATAGTTCCTTCTAGCTTCATGCCACCCACTAACTTTGCTTTGCCTTGATCTTTACTTAAAATATTAGTTGAATCAAATCCAGAGATTCTATCATTTAAAATTTTAAAATTATTTGCAAAAACATTCTCAGGTTTAATTCCTAAATTATTTACAACTGGATCAATTAGTTCATGGAATCCACTAGAGACAATAAATATATTATCTCTATTTTTTTCTAAAAAAGCTTTATTTTTTTTAAATGATGGAGTTATTAAATCATGTAATTTTTCGACAGTTTTATTAATTTCATGAACGGTTGAATCAATGAGTCTTATTCTTTTTTCAAGTGACTAATAAAATTAAATTTCACCAACAATACCAAATTTTTTTTTTTTTTCTATTAATTGAATTTTGTTTTTTTTTTATTAAATAATATATAATAAAAAAAGCGACTCAACTTGAACAAAAGTTGAGTCAAAGTCAATAATGAAGTTATTCATGATTTTTGGTATTTATCTAAAATTTTTTTAACCAGACTATGTCTAAGAACATCTGAACTATCTAAATACGTAAATCCAATTCCTTTGATATCACTTAATCTTTTCTGAGCATCTTCTAATCCAGAGCTCTGATTTTTTCTTAAATCAACTTGAGAAATATCTCCAGTAACAATCATTTTAGAATTTTGACCTAATCTAGTGAGAAACATTTTAAGTTGAGCTTCGGTAGTATTTTGAGCTTCATCAAGTAGAATAAATGCATTTTTTAGAGTTCGACCTCTCATATAGGCTAAAGGAGCAATCTCAATAGTTTTATTTTCAATTAATTTTTTCATTTTTTCTAAAGGGATCATATCTTCTAAAGCATCGTAAATAGGTTTTAGATAAGGATCAATTTTATCTTGTAAATCTCCCGGAAGAAATCCTAAATTTTCTCCAGCCTCAACAACTGGTCTGGTAATTATAATTTTTTTAACTTTTTTTTCTTTTAAAGCTTTCACTCCTAAAGCCACACTAACATAAGTTTTGCCAGTTCCAGCTGGCCCTATCACAAACAGTAAGTCATTATTTTCATATAATTCAACAATTTTTTTTTGATTTTTTGTTTTTGCTATAATTCTATTCCCTGATGATCCGTAGACAATAGATTCATTGGATACATTGCTGAATCCATTATTTATTAATTCTTGAACCATTTTATTATCAATTTTTCCAAACGTATCGTAGTGGAGTAAAAGTGAATTAATTATTTTTTCAACTTCTATTAATTGATCTTTATTTCCTTTAATTGATATCTTATTACCTCTAGAAATAATTTTTGTTTTAGGGAAAGCAGATTCTATCTCTACCAAATTTTTATTTTCTACACCTAGGAAGCTTACTAATTCAATATCATTAAGGTCAATTACTTTTTCTACCAAAATTTATTATATCTTTTTTTGATGCAAATTTAAAAATTATTCAATTTGCTTATGTCAATAATCACCTTTATTTCTGACTTTGGGATGTCAGATCATTATGTAGCTTCAGTAAAAGGATCAATATTAAAATATAATCCAAATAATAAAATAGTAGATATCTCACACACAATATCAAAATATGATTTGTCTGATGCCGCGTATATTTTTAAAAATGTTTACAGGGAATTTCCTCAAGGGTCAGTACATATTATAGCTGTGAATAATTCTGATGTTCAGAATGAAATAATTCTTTTCCAGTTAAACAATCATTATATAATAACTTTTGATTCTGGAATAATTAGCCTCATAGATTCTCAAGAAAATATAGCAGTAACTCGTATAGAGGGTAAAAGCCATTCATCATTTCCAGAAAAACTGATGGGAGAAGTTGCATCCAAACTAGCCTCTGGAATAAACTTCACTACTTTAGGGAATCCTAAAACTGATTACAGAAGATTTTCTGATCTTGAAGTTAAAATATCAAGTAATCAGATTGTTGGACACGCTATAAAAATCGATAACTACGGAAATATTATAACTAATATTAATAAAAATGACTTTTATAAAGTCTTAGAAAGAAATTCAGGAAATTTTGAAGTTAATCTTGGTGTTGATAAAATTACAAAAATTTCTAATTCTTATCACGATGTAGATATTGCTGATCTTTTTGCTTTATTTAATTATAATGAAAACTTAGAGATTGGAATGAATAGAGGTAATGCGTCAGATTTACTTGGAATTAAAAATCATACACAAATTGCGATTAAGTTTTTGTAGTATAATGTATTTTTGCCTCCACTTGCCAAAGTGGCGGAACTGGTAGACGCGCACGATTCAAAATCGTGTTCCCTCGGGAGTGTGGGTTCGATTCCCACCTTTGGTACTATATTCTAATGGAAAAAACAGTACTTGTCGGCTTAGTTAATAAAGATCAGAATCTTAAGAAGTGTGAAGAATATTTAGATGAGCTAGAATTCTTGTCACTTACTGCTGGTGGAGTTGTTGAAAAAAGATTTACTCAAAAAATTGAAAATCCTAATCCTTCTACTCTTATTGGCAAGGGGAAAATGGAAGAAATTGCATCTTATGTAAAAGCTATGGCAATTGAGACAATTATTTTTGATGATGAATTATCTCCAGCCCAAGAAAAAAATATTAGTAAAATTCTTAAAATAAAGGTTCTTGATAGGACAAATCTTATACTTGATATTTTTGCTCAAAGAGCAAAGACTAGTTATGCTCGAACACAAGTTGAGTTAGCTCAGTGCCAGTATCTTCTCCCACGACTCAGGGGAATGTGGACACATTTAGAAAGGCAAAAAGGTGGAATAGGTATGAGAGGGCCAGGAGAGACAGAGATTGAGACTGACAGGAGGATTGTAAGGGATAAAATTTCTCTTTTAAAGACAAAAATTAAATCAATAGACAAGCAGATGTCTATTCAAAGAGGAAATAGGGGTAAGCTTATCCGTGTTGCACTTGTTGGGTATACAAATGTTGGTAAGTCTACACTGATGAACTCAATAAGTAAGTCAGAAGTCTTTGCTGAAGATAAACTATTTGCCACATTAGATACTACTACTAGAAAAGTAGTTATTGGAAATTTACCTTTCTTGCTTGGAGATACTGTTGGTTTTATAAGAAAACTCCCAACTCAACTTATAGAGTCTTTTAAAAGCACTTTAGATGAGGTCACTGAGGCAGATTTATTAATTCATGTTGTTGACATTTCTCATCCAAGTTTTCAAGATCATATGTCTTCTGTAAATAAGATACTTGAGGAAATTAAGGGTCTGGATAAACCTACTATTGTTGTATTTAATAAAATAGATAAGTATAAAAGGGAAGATTTCGATCAGACTGATTTATTGACTGAGTACTCAGAGAAAAACTTTTCATTAAGAGAGTGGGAAGAGACATGGATATCTAAACTTGGAGAAAATGTTGTCTTTATTTCTGCCACAAATAAGATTAATATTGATCAGTTTAAAAAAACTGTGTATAGAGAAGTAAGAAAGATTCACATCAAAAGATATCCTTACAATAATTTCCTGTATCCTGATGTAGAAACGTTCGATTCATTATGAAACAGAAAATTATAAATTCTATAAAGTCAGCAATTGGGAGCTATTTACTTCTAATCTCATTTAATTATTTAATTTATTTTATAAGTGGTTGGTCGATAATGAATGAGATGATTCCTAGCTTAAATAAAGAGTTTTATACAATTTCATTTTTCCTTTTTCTTATATTATTTGTCACAGATTACTTTTTTTATAAAGGAAAATATTAGATCGATTTATTAAAAATCAATCTTTCCCAATTAATAAAAAATTTATAAACCTAATTCTAATTAATAAAAAAAAGCTCTCAACTGAGAGCTTTTTATAAATTTTATTTATCCTCGTGCTGAACAAGAAAGCCAGTAACATCAAAGA
>JAYPDR010000031.1:7253-13186 GCA_038125345.1 Marinoscillum sp.
ATACACAGACTCGGAGTAATTTATAGATTACTTTTTTTATAAAGGAAAATATTAAATCAATTTTTTCTAAAAATCATTCTTTATTAATTAATAAAAAAATTTATTAACTATAGTTTACTTAATAAAAAAATTTATTTAAATTGAATCAACTAACTGACACTTTTAGACTAAACTTTGAAATATCTTTTTTCAAATTTCTTACTTCTTTATTTCTCTTTGATTCATGTGCATGCACAGTATCAAATTCAGGGAGTTATTGTTGATGCTGCAGATGGTTCCCCTCTTCCAGGAGCTTCTGTTAGAAATATAGATTTAAAAAACTCAGGAACTACTGCTTCTTTAGATGGGTCTTTTACTCTTGATGTTGAAATTGGTTCAAGAATTGAAGTAAATTATGTAGGTTATGAGAAATATTCTTTAAGGGTTACTGGAGAGTCAAATTTCCTTGAAATTAAGCTAAGAGAAGATATATTTGAGATGGATGGAGTTGTTGTTACTGCCCTGGGTGTATCTAAAGAAGAAAAATCATTAGGGTACGCTGTTCAGTCAATTGATAACGAAGTTCTTGCGAATAATACTAGTGTAAATTTTATAAATAGGCTCGCTGGTCAGGTTGCGGGGTTAAATATAAGCTCCACATCTAATGGCCCCTCATCTTCAAACAGAATATTAATTAGAGGAAGTAGTTCATTAACTGGAAGTGATCAGCCATTATTTGTCATTGATGGCTCAATTGTAAGTAGTGACCCTGGAGAAAATTTTGGTTCCCAAGATGGTGGAATTGATTACGGTGATCCATTGAGCACAATTAATCCAGATGATATTGAGTCAATAACTGTATTGAAAGGACCAGGGGCAACTGCACTATATGGTTCACTAGGTACAAATGGAGTTATTGTTATAACTACAAAAAAAGGGGTGTTAGAGGAAGGGTTAAAAATTAGTTTAAGTTCATCTGTAATAGTTGATAGAGCTTATTTATTTCCTGAGTTTCAAAATTCTTACGGAAGGGGGTCAAAGGGAGTATTTACAAAATTTAATTCATTAAGTTATGGACCAGTATATGATAATTCACCTTTCACTAATTGGTTAGGAAATGAAATAACATACAGCCCTGTCTATAAACAAATGCAATCTTTTTTTAGGGATGGTATAACATCATCTCATAACATTCAGATTTCATCAGGAAGCAGTAAAAATCAGTTCAGACTTTCTTCTTCTCTCTATGATGCTGGAAGTATAATGCCAAATAGTAATATCACACGAAAAACGTTAAATATTAATAATACATCTAAAATTAATGATAAAATTCAGTTTACTTCTAAAGTAAGTTATTATACTCAAACTGCATTCAATAGACCAAATCTTGGAGGATCACCTGATAACCCTGTTAGAAATTTTTATATTATGCCTAGATCAGTCAAGTTAGAGGACTTGACAAACTATATAGATGAGACAGGTCATGTTATAACGTGGGATGGAAAAACTGAAGGAAGTTTTAATCAAAATCCATATTGGGGTGTAAATCTTAACACTAATGAAGATTTAAGAGATAGGATTATTGGTGGATTAGACATAAATTATGATATTCTTCCTTGGTTAAATACAATCGTTCGAGCTGGATGGGATTATATATCTGATACCAGAGAGAAAAGGATTGCTGAATTTACAGTATATAAAACTTCTCCGGTTGCTACTTTTTCACACAGTAGAAGTTCAAGACTAATCTCAAATTATGATTTTATACTTAGTGCTAATAAAAAGTTTGATGATTTTGAGTTTGACCTTTCTGGAGGTGCCAGTAGGATTGATAACTCAATTAGAAGTTTATCTTCTACTGGAGATGATTTAGTTAATCCAGATCTTTGGGTCATAAATAATTTTAAAGAAATTATATCTACGCAAGGCATTAGTGATAGGAGATTAAATTCTTTATTTTCAACGTTTGATGCATCATGGAAGTATAGGTTATATCTAAATCTTACATATAGAAACGATTGGAGCTCAGTTCTGCCAAAAGTTAATAGAAGTTTTTCCTACTGGAGTTCAAATCTGAGTTGGATTATTAGTGATACCTGGGATAATTTTCCATCTATCATAGACTTTGCTAAACTTAGACTTTCTGTGGCAAAAGTTGGAAATGCTAATAGTTTAACAACAAGCGCATTGTATTTTAATTATACTCCTAGCACTGGACACCTGGGACAACCTTTTACTAGATTACCAAGAATAGGACCTAATTCTTATATCAAGCCAGAATCTACTTTAGCTTATGAGTTTGGTGTTGATATTCGTTTATTTAAAGGGAGAATTAATTTTGATGGAAGTGTATATCAAAACGACTCATATGATCAAATTTTTACTGCTCCTGTAGCAAGTTCTACAGGATTTCAACAACAATGGATAAATTCAGGTTCAATTAGAAATCGAGGAGTAGAATTAGTTTTAAAGTCTGATATAATTAAAAAATTTGATCTAAAATGGAATATTGGTATAAACGGATCTTTCAATGATAATGAGGTTTTAGAACTTAGCGAGGACCTTCCTATATTAATATTAGGAGGAAGTAGATCTGGGATTAGTGTCCAGGCTAGAACAAATTCAAGAAGTGATCTTCTTGTAGGAAGTAGATTTTTGAAGGATAGTGATGGCAGATTTGTTTTAGATGAATTTAATCTCCCTCAGGTAGAGAGAGATGAGAATGGTAACGCTGATTTTATTCTTGGGCATGTCCAACCAGATTATATGGTAGGTTTAATTAATTCTTTAGATTATAAAAATTTTTCTTTGTATTTGTCATTTGACTCCCAATTTGGAGGAAGCATTTTCAGCTCTTCTTATGCTAGTGGCTCATCAGTTGGTACATTAAGTCACACTATCGAAGGAAGAAAAGGATGGGCCGAATCTGAAAAAAGTAGGAAAGAACTTGGATATAATCAAAATACTTGGATTCCTACTGGAGGAATACCAATATCTGGTGTTGATGAGAATGGGAATGAAGTTTCATTATTTATTGAGCCTGAAAGATACTGGAGTAGGCTCTCTGGAGTAAATGAATCAAATGTTTTTGATTCTTCTTTTATTAGATTTAAAGAACTCTCACTGACATATAACTTTCCAAAAAGATTTTTTGAAAATTTATTTATTGATAACTCCTCTATAAGTGTTTTTGGAAGTAATCTCGGTTATTTATTAAGGAGAACAAAGGGTTTTGCTCCTCAATCATCTCTTTCATCGGGTAAAGCTCAAGGGATAGAATCATTTGCATTTCCGACAACTAGAAGTTTCGGAGTAAAAGTTTTAATAAGGATTTAAAAAAAATGAAAAATATTTTCAAGCTTTATTTTTTGATTTTATTCCTGACAATACCTGGGTGTACGCAAGACTTTGATGAGATAAATTCTCCGAAGACTGGAGCAATTACAACTGAACCTGATGGATTATTCACAGTAGCTGTTCAGCGGGGGAGCATGACATGGTATATGTATGATAGACTTCAGAGATATATAGCAAATCAGTATATGCAGTACAATACCTTAGCAGGTTCAGGAAGCCTAGATCATTATGAGCCGGCGTATGGTATGTTCTCCGATATATGGGATAGGTCATATGGAGATCAAGATTGGGAATTAGCACCTTTATTTTATGCAAGTCACTCAATAGATGTAAGTATGAAAAGAAGTAATCCTCATAAAGAGGGTATCTCAAGAATTTGGAAGGCATTTCTTTTTCAGAGAATGACAGATCTTTATGGAGATATACCTTACTCAGAAGCTTTCCTTAAACCTCTCCCAAAGTTTGATACTCAAGAATCAATTTATATTGACTTAATTTCTCAAATTAATCTAGGGAAAGAATTATTATCAATCGAGGGTGATTATGAGACTTTTGGAAGTGCAGATTTAATTTATAATGGGTCTATAGATAAGTGGGAGAAATTTGCTAATGTTCTTCTGATGAGAATAGGATTGAGAATAATAAATGTTTCCCCAGATCTATCTCAAGAAATTTTTAATTCTATTCAAGGTGAACCATTATTTGAATCTAATGATGACAACAATAAAATGAGATGGGATCCAATTTCATCAAATATTTATTTCAGAAATCCCATTCTTGTGACTGAAGTTTTTAATAATACTAGGGTATCAGAGAAAATGATAAATACTTTAAAGTCTTATTCTGATCCTAGATTAACACTTTACGCAAAGCCTGCTGTTTTAGATGGTGAGTATAGGGGGCTAAAAAATGGAATGGATCCAAATAATCAAACTATATATGATCTTCAGTATTATGACAAATTTAGTAGGCTGGGAGAAGTATTTGTAAGAGAAGACGGAGTGACATTTAATTTACATTATGCTGAGTCTTTATTTCTAAGAGCAGAAGCAGCACTTAGAGGCCTCACTAATGAAAATCCCGAAGAGTTATACTATAAAGGAATACAAGCAGCTATGGAAATGTATGGTGTTTTGAATGATTTAGGACAGATTGATGAGTATTTAAATCAATCAATAATATTATTTAATCAATCTAATGCATTAGAGCAAATTATTACTCAGAAGTGGATTTCATTATGTATGAATGGTGTTGAGGCCTGGTTTGAGAAGAGAAGGACAGGTTTTCCTGTTTTTGATCAACTAGAGTATTCAGGATCAATAAATAATGGCTCATTTCCTAGAAGGTTAACATACAGTGATGCCGAGAGAAGACTTAATCCCCAAAATGTTCAAGAAGCTATTGATAGGATGGGTGAAGACGAACAAACAACTAGAGTATGGTGGGATGTAAAATAATTTTTTTTAATTAAACTATGTAATATGAATTATAATTTTAAATTATTAATACTAAGTCTATTTTCTTTTTCTTTATTCCTAGTAGGATGTAAGGAAGATGAAATAATACTTTCCTCAGAAGCTGAGATAAAAGCTTTTGAAATTTCTTCGTTAGGTCAGTCTGGAACAATTTCTGGAACTGATATTACAATGTCTGTTCCATACGGGACGGATGTTACTAACTTGACTCCAACAATTTCTGTTTCAGCAGGAGCTACTTTAACACCAGCTTCTGGTTTAGCAAGAGATTTTTCTTCAACAGTTTCTTACACTGTCACTGCAGAAGATGGAGTTACAACTGCAGTGTATTCTGTAACAATTTCTGTCTTAGATCCAGAGTCTGTTGTTATATCAGCCTTTGAAGTATCTGGTGCGGAATCTGTTGCTATTGATCAAACTGCATTAACAATAACAATTAATGTTTTACAAGGAACTGATGTTACAGGTTTAGCTCCTGTAGTTACTACAATTCCTGCTGACGCTACAGTTAGTCCGGCTTCTGGAAGTGCTCAAGATTTTTCATCCAGTGTGGACTATACAGTAACTGCTGGTTCAAAATCCACAAAATATACTGCTAGTGTTAATTTAATTCCTATCGGTTTTGATGCTGAGAATGTTGAAGTATATTTTGATGCATCAGCAGCCAGTTCAACTTTACCTCCTGAGTTAGGTGCATCTGGTGATAATGAGAGAGGTTTCTCTTTTAACACTACTCATGTGTATGCTGCAGACAAAGGAGATAAAAAAGTATACTACTGGGATCATAGCGATTCAAGTGTTCCTGTTGCTTCTCTTAAAGACGGGAATAGTGTGGTTTCTGGGGGAGTTTTTGTGTTAGCAGATGTTGTTGCAACTGAGAATGGAATTCTTGCTTCTAATATGAACTGGGCTGGAGGAGATTTCAAGGTTTATAGATGGAAAGATAATGACGCAGATGCTGAGCTTTTGTTATCTTATCCTGCATGGCAAGACGGAGATGGATCAACTAAAATTAGGTTCGGTGATAACATAAACTTTGTTGGTGACCCTCAGGGAGATGGAAAATTATACGTTATGCCATACCCAGGTTATAATTCTATACCAACTTCAAATTTTGTTTAT
>JAYPDR010000031.1:13196-17123 GCA_038125345.1 Marinoscillum sp.
TTATATACCAATGCTAGGCGTCCCTGTGAGATATACAAAGTTTCCAAGTAAGTTATTTTTCTTCTTCAGGTAAATGGTGAATTTACTAGCCCTTTAAACCCAACAAGAATCGACTTTGCTGATTTAGCAAATGTTGGTAATTATGGTTATGTTCAGCCTATTTCATCAGGAGGAGTAGACTATCTTTTGGTAAATGGTGCTAATCTTCCTCCAGTACTATACACTGCTGATGGAGCAACAAAACTTACTACTATCGCTGGTGATGCAATTGGAAATAGAGAGCTGGGAGGTCAGGTATTTGAATTCAATAATGCTAGATATCTTGTAACTACTTTGGTTGGTTCAGAGGGGTCAACAGTTAGAGATGCAGGTATAAGAGTATATGATATAACTGGTGAGGATATTGTAGAAGGAATGAATTCACTTATTGTTGATAATATATCAGAAAAGCTTGTTTTCAGTGATTCTTATGGTCAGAATCTGAATGGAAATCAGGCTGGAGACGTTAAACTATTTGTTGATACTGAGAATGAAGCAGTTTATATTCTTAGTGGAGCAGCAAATAACGGTTTTAGAGTTGTAAAAGCTGTAAAAAACCAATAGTTTAGTTTTATTACTTAGGGCACTTTATGTGCCCTTTTTTTCTTTTTTTTTAATCAAATCTTTAAATAATGAAGAAAACTCCTTTATTCTTTTTATTTATTGTCTGTCTATTTTTTATAAGTTGTGAGACAGAATTAGAATTAAATGACGAAAAAAAAATAGAATCTTTTGACATTTATTCTAAAGATTTAGACTACTCTTTTATTGGGGAAATTTCTGATCAAGACTTATCAATTCAAGTAAGTATTCCTCAAGAAATGAACATAAAATTAATCACACCTACAATTAAAATTTCTGAGGGAGCAGAAATATTTCCACCTTCTGATGTATTAAATGATTTTTCTGGAGGTGCTGTATATACAGTTACTGCAGAGAATGGGACTGTTGCAAATTACTATGTAACTCTTAATCAGAAGAGTTCCTCAAATGAAATTTTTTCATTCAAATTGCCTGATCTCAGTATTGAGGCAGAAATAGTTGGAGACATAGTAAAATTTACTGTGACGTTTGGTACAGACTTGAGCAGTGTGTTAGTCGAATTCATAAAAGATTCAAAATCAACTTCCTCATTTGAATCAGGAAACACTATAAATTTTGAGGAAATCAAAGAAATAACTATCATATCTGAGCTAGGAATTGAGAGAACTTATACATTCGAAGTTACAATAACTCCTGCGAGTGATGAAAATAAGCTAATAAGTTTTAGCCTTCCCGACTATTTTGTAGATGGAGTAATTTCAGGTAATACAATTATTTTCAACTTATTATATGGGACTGAGTTATCAGAAGTTTCATTTACTATTGATCACTCAGATTTCTCTACAACTTCTCTAGATGGAACTGAAAAATTAAATTTGAATACTCTAAGTTTAGTGACTATAACTTCACAGTCAGGGAAAGAGAAAGAGTATGTAGTAAAAGTAAATATAGCAGAGCAAGAGACAGGTGTTCGAGGTGTATGGTTAACAAATGTTGCTAGTAATGTGTTAACTAGTAGGCAAAATATTTCAAATGCTATGGATCTTCTCTCGGAGTTGAACTTTAACACTGTATTTCTTGTTACCTGGAATAAAACCCAAACCCCGCACCCAAGTAAAGTATTAAAAGATGCTATTTCATCTTTAAATAATTCTGAGATTATTACTCAATTTGATCCTGATAGGGATATATTACAAGAAGTAATTGAGGAAGCACATTCTAGAAATATTAAAGTTATTGCGTGGTTTGAGTATGGATTTGCATCACAGTACGGAAGTGCAAATAATGGAATGAATTATGTTCTACAGGCAAACCCTCACTGGTCTAGTAAAGATATAAATGGAAATATTGCAAGTAAAAATGGATTTTATTGGATGAATGCATTCCATCCTGAGGTACAAAATTTCATGATAGATCTTATACTTGAAGTTGTTGAAAATTATGATGTTGATGGAATTCAAGGTGATGACAGACTTCCAGCTGTGACTAGTTCATCTGGATACGATGAATACACAGTCTCTAGATATAAGGCTGAGCATGACGGTAATTCACCACCATCAAGCGCTGGAAATTCACAATGGATAGATTGGAGGGCTAATATATTATCTGATTTTGCTCAAAATCTTTACTCAAAAGTTAAAGAGTCTGATCCTGAGTGCTTAGTTACTTTCTCTCCAAGCCCCTATAGCTTCTCACTCACAAGTTATTTACAGGACTGGCCTAAATGGGTTGATAATAATATTGTACAAATAATTTCTCCGCAGCTCTACAGGAGAGATACAGATGGGTTTAGCAATTATAGCTGGTTATTTAATGTTAATTTTAATTATGCTAATAACAATAAAAAAATTTTTTACCCTGGAGTACTTCTTCAAATTGGTAATTATGTTCCTAGTGATGACTTTCTTATTCAAATGATTAGACATCATAGATCAAAAGGGGTTTTTGGTGAAGTTTTTTTCTTTTTTGAAGGTGTTGATGACAAAAAGAAAGTTTTCCAGGCACTTTATCCAGGAGAAGCTATTTTTCCTGATTTATAAATATTTTTAATGAGAAGTATAATATTTTATTTTTTTATTTTTTTTCCCTTACTCTCCTTTTCAAAACAGTTAGAAAATAAAATTATTGGTGCTTGGATAGCATCTCCAAAACATAATTCTTTTTTAAACTCCTATAGTGAAATAAAAGAATCAGTTGATGTTTTACTCTCAAAGGGAATAAATACTCTTTATCTCTGCGTTTGGGAAGATCAGAAAACTGCATTTAAGTCAAAAGTTTTATTGGAAAATTCTAGCTATTCGACTCTTGAAGAAACCTCTTTCCTAGTTAACTCTACATATAAAAGTCCTACTAATGATCAAATTAAGGACTTGATTAATTTTGCCCAATCTAAAGGAATTAAGGTTCTTTTTTGGTTTGAGTATGGCTTCATGTCTAAGATAAATAGTATTCCAACAGCAGAAAATGATCCAATTTTAAATAAAAATCCTCACTGGATTGCTCTAGGGAATGATGGAAGTCCCTCAAATTATAATGGGACAGACTACTACTATAACTCATTTCATCCTGAAGTGCAGCAGTTTGTTTTTGAACTTGTAGAGGAGTCATTAGAACTATATCCACAAGTTGATGGAATTCAATTTGATGATAGAATGCCTGCATCACCTGTAAATTCTGGGTATGATCAGTGGACAATTAATAAGTTTGCATCAGAACATTTTGGAGTTAAACCGCCAGATGATTTTAATGATAAGGATTGGTTTAATTGGAGAATTAATAACTTAAATAGATTCTCTTTTCTACTGGTTGATAAAATAAAATCAAAAGGAAATTATCTAGTCTCATTTTCTCCAAATATTTTTCCTTGGTCAAGGCAAAATCTTATGCAGGATTGGCCTGAATGGTTAAAAAATCAAGAAATAGACATGATAAATGTTCAATGTTATAGAACGAAATTCAAAGACTACAAAAATATAATTGATCAAGTTTTACTTCAAACTGCTGATATTTTCCCAAAATCAAAAATTAGTCCTGGGCTTATACTAGGTGTGAGTGATAGTAAGTTGATTTCACCATCTGTACTAGATAGTATTCTAAATTATAATACTAAGATTCAAATTGGAGGTCAATCCTACTTCTATGTGAAATGGTTACTTGATAGTTCTTATGATGAACAATTAACAAAATATAATTTTTAAGATGATAAAAATACAATGCTTTATTTTTTTGTTCTTATTCTTAAAATTTTCACACACGTACAGTCAAAGAAATTTGCCGGTTTGGGTCGAGAATGGTGGCCAAACCAGTTAAATTTAAATATTCTAAGACAACATTCTAATCTAAGTA
>JAYPDR010000032.1:0-16707 GCA_038125345.1 Marinoscillum sp.
TCTTATAAGCAGTCATAAAATTTTCAAGTAGTCTAGCTCTAATAATACAACCTCCCCTCCATATCTTACATATTTCCTCATAATTAAGATCATATGACTTCTCATCAGACGCAATTTTTAGAAGAGAAAGGCCTTGAGCAAAAGATATAATAAAACTAAATAATAAAGAATTTTCAACGTCTTTAACAGTTATTGAAGCATCTACAGTTTTATTTCTTTCAAAAATTTTCTCTCCCTTCACTCTAAGATCTTTAAATGATGATATAATTCTCATGGATACAGATGAATCAATAGATGGAATGCTTGCTCCAAAATCCATAGCACTTTGAGAAGTCCATTTTCCTGTACCCTTCTGTTTTGCTTTATCAAGTATAACATCAACAAGAAAGTTATCAGTCTGATTGTCTTTTGCTTTAAAAATATCTCTAGTTATCTCAACTAGATATGACTCTAAAAGACCTTCATTCCAACTCTTAAAAATTTCATGTATGTCATCATTAGACTTACCTAATCCATACTTTAAAATGTGATAAGTTTCAGAGATTAATTGCATAATTGCATACTCAATTCCGTTATGAATCATTTTTACGTAGTGACCAGAAGATGTTTTTCCTAGATATGAAACACAAGGATCACCACTAACTTTAGCAGCAGCTGCTTCAAATATTGGTTGAATAAGTTTATATGTTTCTAAGTCTCCACCAGGCATAATGCTTGGACCAAAACGAGCACCTTTTGACCCACCTGAAACACCAGCACCTACATAATTAATATTTTTTTCTTTTAAATACCTGTATCTTCTATCAGTGTCATCATAGTGTGAATTTCCACCATCAATAATTATATCACCATCCTCAAGATATGGTAAAAACCTTTCAATCATAGAGTCAACAGGGTTTCCTGCAGGAACTAATAGCATAATTTTTCTTGGTCTAGTGAGCTTAGAAATAAATACTTCATCTGATTGAGTCCCATCTATAACATAATCTTTACCTTCGCTTTTAAGCAAATTAATTGCCTCTTCCTTAGAAGATAAACCTATTGATGAGAAACCATTTGAGGCTACATTAAGAATAAAATTTCTTCCCATAACACCTAGTCCAACTAATCCGAAATCGTACATATCTTAAAATTTTGACAAAGATGAAATAATTTTTTTAATAATAAATACTATAAGAATTTTTTGTTTGGATATGTTTGTATGACATAAAATGAAAAAAACTTCAGCAAATATATTTGTCATTTTTGGAGTTACTGGTGATTTATCTAATAGAAAAATATTTCCAGCTCTAAATGATATTTCTCTCAAAGGTAAAATACCCTCTAATTTTTTTGTGATTGGCTGTGGACGAAACTCTTCTCCAGAAAATGTTTTTGCTGGTTTAGATTCAGAGATTTTAAAAAATGCTGAATATATTAAAATTAATCCAGTTCATTCTTCAGACTTTGACTCGTTAGAAAAAAAAATTCTTTTCTTTAAAGAAAAATTTAAAGAAGTAAACGTCATATTCTATCTCTCTACCCCGCCTAGTGCATATTCACATGTTATACATAATCTTATAAAAAAAAATCTTAATACTGAGAATTCAGGATATAGAAGAATTATTATTGAAAAACCATTTGGTAACGACCAACAATCGTCAATAGAATTAAATAAACTCCTTAGTTCTGGTTTTAATGAAAATCAGATTTATAGAATAGATCATTACCTCGGTAAGGAAACTGTTCAGAATATCATTGTATCAAGGTTTTCTAATATCGTTTTTAGTCAGCTATGGAGCAGAAAATTTATAAGTTATATAGAAATAACCGCTGCTGAAAGTATTGGCATAGAGAATAGAGGAGAGTATTATGATAGTTCAGGCGCTATTAAAGACATGTTCCAAAATCATCTTCTTGAGCTTCTGTGTTTGGTAACAATGGAAGAACCCAAAACTAATTCATCTGAAGATATTAGAAATGAAAAACTAAATATTTTAAAAAAAATTAAAAAAATTGATTTTAATAATGTTGTTAGAGGTCAGTATACTGAATCAGTTATAAAAAATAAAAAATATAACAATTATACTGATAGTAAGGGAGTTAAATCTGATTCAAAAACAGAAACATTTTTTGCATGTAAATTATTCATAGAAAATGATACGTGGAAAGATGTACCTTTCTTTATTAGAACAGGTAAAAGATTACCTACTAAAGTGACAGAAATAGTAATCAATTTTAAGAAAAACATTAACGTATTTAATGATAATTCTCCTGGAAATAGACTCATTTTTAGGTTGCAACCTGACGAGGGCATGTTAGTTAAGTTTAATCTAAAGAAGCCAGCAGAACGCTATAGTATTATAAATAAAAACCTTGAATTTCATTATAAATCTTTAGGTCATGATGTAATAGATGATGCATATGAGACACTACTTATTGATGTAATGAAAGGAAGTACTATGCTTTTTTCTAGAAGTGATTTTGTTGAGAAAGCATGGGGGATTATAGATCCTATTATTGACGGAATCAAAAAAAATAAAATAAAACTATATGCCTATAAATCAGGTACATGGGGTCCTTTAAATAGTAATGACCTTTTTAGAAATGAAAATACTTGGAGGTATCCATGTAAAAACCTTATCAACGACGGAGAAATTTGTGAATTATAATGAATATTAACATTTTTAAGACAAAAGAAGAAGTATCAGATAAATTATCAGAGTATATTATTAAAAATCATCTATATAGCTCCATTGCTCTTTCTGGAGGAAGTACTCCCCTTCAGCTTTTTAATAATTTATTTAAGAAACTATCAGAGAAAAAAAATCTAGAAACTAAATTTTTCTGGGTAGATGAAAGATGCGTACCCCCAGACTCTACTGATAGTAATTATAAGATGGCAAAAGAAAATTTATTCTCTTCTTCAATTTTTAGAGAAGAGAATATTTTTAGAGTTAGAGGTGAGTTAGATCCTAATGTAGAAGTTAAATCTTATTCTGATCTACTCAGAAAAGAACTTAAAATAAAGAATGGGTTACCATATTTTGATCTAATTATTCTAGGTCTAGGAGATGATGGTCATACAGCATCATTATTTCCTCATGAATTCAAGAGTTTTAAAAATGAAAATAATTGTGTTGTTGCGACACATCCTTCTTCTGGTCAGAAAAGAATCAGCTTGTCTGAGAAAATTATTAACAATGCTAAAGAAGTAATTTTTCATGTCACAGGATCAAATAAAAAGACCGTTATTGACGAGATAATCTCAAAAAAAGATAATTTCGCTAATTACCCTGCAACTTATATCGAACCTATCTCAAAAAACCTTTCTTGGTATCTTGATTTTGATGCAGCAGATAAATTAATTAATGAGTAGGGGTGTTTAAAAAGCTCAAAAATATTGGACCAGGAGTTATTGTAACATCAGCATTTATTGGCCCTGGAACCGTAACTCTTTGTATTTTATCTGGAATAAATTTCGGTTACTCTCTGATTTGGTGTATTATTTTTTCAATTTTCGCAACTTGTTACCTTCAAGAGTTAAGCTCAAGACTTGGAATCATATCAAAAAAAGGATTAACGGAGGCACTCTCTGAGCTACAAAACCCATTTATTAAGAAGGTTGCTTTATTGTTTGTTTTCCTCTCTCTTTTCGTAGGAAATTCTGCATACGAATCAGGGAATATTAGTGGGACAACAATGGGTTTAGAGACATTTACAGGATCTTTATCATTTTCACTTGCAGAGTTCTCAATCAATATACTTCCTATTTTAATTGGGTCTATACTTATTCTATTAATTAAAATGGGGTCTTATAAAACATTTGAGAGAGTTCTTATCTTATTAGTCTCACTCATGAGTTTTACTTTTATACTACTCGCTATAATATCTAAACCTAAATTATCTGATTTGCTAAGTGGACTTAATCCATCAATTACTGAGACTAATTTTATATATGTTATAGGACTAATAGGCACTACAGTAGTACCCTATAATCTTTTTCTTCACTCATACATTGTTAAAAATAAATGGAAAGATAAGGAAGATTATAAAAAATCACTTTTTGACACTATCCTCTCAATAGTTATTGGAGGTATAATCTCTCTCTCTATCATTATAGTTTCTGCCTCTATGAGCAGTGTTGGAGAAGGAGAAAATATAAATAATGCAGTTGATCTAGGTGTTCGACTCTCTCCCCTACTTGGAGATTTTGCTAAGTATTTTATATCCATTGGTCTTTTTTGTGCTGGTGTAACATCATCAATTACAGCACCTATTGCTACTTCCTACGCTTTATCTGGAATTTTTAAATACGAACCTAAATGGGAGGATAAAACTTTTAAAAAAATATCATACATAATAATATCGGTTGGCATACTCTTCTCTTCAATTAATTATAAGCCAATAGTTATAATAAAACTTGCTCAATTTATAAATGGCCTTTTTTTACCTCTAATAGCTTTTTTTCTTCTTTGGGCTATAAATAATAAAAAATTAATGGGATCATATGTTAGCTCTAAATCTTACAATTTAATTGGTATTTTTATCGTTATGATTTCCTTATTAATTAGTTACAGAAGCTTAGTGTTGACCTGATGAAAAAAATTGACATAAACTGTGATATGGGTGAATCCTTCTACGACAAACGTGTAGGAGATGATAAAAATATGATGCCATATATAACCTCCTGTAATGTGGCGTGTGGATTTCATGGGGGTGATCCATCTACAATTAAACAAACAATTGAAACAGCTTTAAAAAATAATGTTCTTGTTGGTGCACATCCTTCCTTCTATGACATAGAAGGATTTGGTAGAAGAAAAATGAATATTTCTTCAGAAGATCTAGAGGTGGCCTTAATTTATCAGATTTCATCTGTAAAAGGTATTGCTGAGTCTCTTGGAACTAAAATTCATCATGTCAAAGCACACGGAGCACTTTACAATATGGCTAGTCAAAGTGATCATATAGCAAAGACAATTGTTGAAGCTGTAAAAAAAGTAGACTCTAATCTAAAAATTTATGGTCCATCAGGTATGAGATGGAAAGATATTGCAGAGAGTAGTGAGATTACTTACGTCTCAGAGATATTCTCAGATAGAAACTATAATGACAATTTAACTCTGGTGGATAGAAAAAATGAAAACGCTATGATTACAGACTCTGTAAAATCCCTGGAACATGTTCGTTTAATGATAGACGAAGGTAAGGTTTTAACAGTTAATGGAAATCTTATAAATATAGAAGCTGAAACAGTTTGCATCCATGGAGATCAGCCAAACGCATTAGAATTTGCAAAAAAAATATATAGTTATTTAAAATCAAGAATTAGTAAATGATAAAGATTACTCCATCTGGGGACTCTATACTTATTCTAGAGAATTTTATAGGAAAGTCACATATTCAGCTAAGTAGAAAATTAGAGAAAGAAAATCTCAAAGGAGTAGAAGATATTATTTCACTTCAGGATAAGATTGGAATTATTTATAACCCTTACATAACCTCTTCAACAGCATTAAATGATATTTTAGCTAAGTTATTAAACAGCTCTTACCAAAAGTCATTAAAATTAAATTCTAGAACATGGGAGATCCCAATTTGCTATGATGAAGAGTTTTCTCTTGATATAGAATATCTTTGCTCACTCTATCACCTAGAGAAAAATTTTATCATAGAAAAACATCTTGAGAGGACATATACTGTTGATATGATTGGTTTTCTTCCTGGTTTTTTATACTTAGGAGACCTTGATAAAACACTATATTTTAATAGAAAGTCAAATCCTAGAAAGAAAGTACCTAAAGGTTCTGTTGGAATTGCTGGAAATCAATCTGGAATCTATAACATTGAGAGTCCTGGAGGATGGAATATTATTGGTAGAACGCCAATGGACCTATTTAGAAAGGAAAAGAATCCACCACTAGAGATACAGCAAGGTGACAAAATAATATTTAAAAGAATTACTAGAGAACAATTTGAACAATTCAACAATGTCTAATACTATAGAGTTTTTGAGAGCTGGAATTTTTTCAAGTGTACAGGACATGAAAAGAGTTGGTTTCAAAAAATACGGGATACCTAAAAGTGGTCCAATGGACGATTACTCTCATATACTTTCTAACTGGTTAGTAGATAATGATATCTACTCAGAAACTATTGAATTTACTCATCTTGGACCTAAAATAAGATTTAATTTTGATTCTCAGATAGGAGTATTCGGATGTGTTTGTGATATTTCTATAAATAACATTAAAATTAGTGTAGGTAAATCATATCCTGTTAAGGATGGAGACATCTTAGATATAGGTCAATGTTTTGATGGTAATAGAGGTTATTTATCTATCTCTGGCTCAATGGATATTAAAAAAGATTATAATAGCTTTTCTACATACGATAAGATTAATATTGGTGGTCTAAATGGTAGAAAATTAAAAAACAATGATATAATACCTTTCAAAACTTATTCCTCTAAGAACCAATCAGTTAAGAAAATTCCTGAATCATTTCATAGAAGGTATAAACACTCAAATACTATAAGAGTAGTAAAAGGTATTCATTTTGATTTTTTTGATAAGGAATCCTTATCTAATGACTTCTCAATTTTACCAGAAAGTGATAGGATGGGAATTAGACTTAGAGGAAATTTAAAAATGAGTAAAGATCAAGAAATCACAAGTA
Source organism: Marinoscillum sp. (assembly GCA_038125345.1). Taxonomy (GTDB): domain Bacteria; phylum Bacteroidota; class Bacteroidia; order Cytophagales; family MED-G16; genus MED-G16. The sequence goes on from JAYPDR010000032.1 coordinate 6,661, forward strand.
CAGTCGTTTCAAAGGGGACAATCCAAGTACCTAGAGATGGTAATCCTATCATTTTAATGAGTGATGCTCAGTCAACTGGTGGATACCCAATAATTGGAAGTATTTCTGCAGTAGATATACCAAAATTAGCTCAAATCAGACCTAATAGTAATATAGTATTTAAATATATCAGCCTTGAGGAGTCTGAGAAACTTATTGAATTTGAGAAAAGAAAGTTTTTATCTCAACTAAAGATAAAACTGTAACTTTTGTGTTATAAAAGGGAATATTCAAGATTTCTCTCTTGAATGAAACTACTATCAGTTCAATAGAAATCTCTTATTTTATTTTATTTTATTTTTAAAATAATTAGATTATTAAATTCTTTTATAAAAGAATGAAACTTACAACATTTATAAGTATAAACTATGGCCCAATTCACTCTAAACGTTAATGGAAAAACCCATCAAGTTGATGTTGCTCCGGACACCCCTATTCTGTGGGTTCTTCGTGATCATCTCAATCTTCTTGGAACAAAATATGGATGTGGTATAGCCCAATGTGGTGCATGTACTATCCACTTAAATGGTAACGCAACAAGATCATGTATGCTACAAGTTTCAATGGTTGGTAATAGTGAAATTACTACAATTGAAGGTATCTCAGAAGATGGTGAACATCCTGTACAACAGGCATGGATAGAAGAGGACGTTCCACAGTGCGGTTATTGCCAGACTGGACAGATTATGACTGCCGTTTCATTACTAAAGAGTAATCCTAAGCCATCAGATGAAGAGATTGAAATTGGAATGAGTGGTAACCTTTGTAGATGTGGTACTTACACTCGAATTAAAAAAGCAGTTAAAAGAGCCTCAAACAGTTAATTATTAGACTATGATTACTTTTAAAACAAAAACATCAAGAAGAAAATTCATTAAAAATGTATCTCTAGGGACTGGAGGTATTATTTTAAGCTTTAATTGGCTTGCTTCATGCACTTCTTCGAAAAAAGAAATATTATCATTACCAAAGAACTGGTATCAAATAAATGGTTACCTTAAAATTGGTGAGAATGGTTTAGCGACTATCATGTCTCCAAATCCTGAAATTGGACAAAATGTAAAGACATCAATGCCAATGCTTGTTGCTGAAGAGCTTGATATTGACTGGAAAAATGTACTTGTTGAACAAGCACCACTCAATGTGGGTTTATTTGGAAATTGGCAAATTGCTGGAGGGTCAAGATCTATTGGAAATAGCTGGGTACCATTACGTCAGGCAGGAGCTACAGCTCGTAAAATGCTTTTAACTGCCGCTTCTGAGACATGGAATGTACCTATTGAAGAACTTACCACCTCAGACGGCGTTATCACTCATAAGGCGTCAGGGAAATCTGATCATTACGGAGTATTTGCTCAGCAAGCATCACAATTAGAAGTACCTGAAGAAGCTGAGTTTAAGAATATTTCTGACTACAAAATAATTGGTCATTCAAAAAAGAATGTTGATGGCAAGTCAATAGTCACTGGAAAACCACTTTTTGGTATTGACACCTATAAAGAAGGTATGCTTACAGCAATGATTGTTCATCCTCCTGCATTTGGAAAAGGGTTAAAATCATATGATGCATCTTCAGTCATTAACATGCCTGGAATTAAAGACGTATTCACAATTGAGACTTTTGGCAAAGATGATGCAAGAGGATGGGCAGACGTCACAGCATTTAATAAACAACTAGTTATTGTTGGAAACTCAACGTGGGAAGTTTTAAAAGCAAAAAAATCTGTAAAGGTTGAGTGGGAAGACCTACCAAAAACCACACATAAAATGTCTGGATGGGGAGGAAGATCATCTAACGTAACAGTCCCTAGTGGTCTTGAGAATACTTCTGAACACAACAAAAAACTTAATGATTATTCTGGATTGTCTCTTCAGACATCTCGTAGGGATGGAAATCCTGAGAAAGCATTTGCTCAGGCTGACAGAGTACTTGAGCGTACATATACAGCACCTTTTAGAGCACATAACACTATGGAGCCTATGAACTTTTTTGCTGATGTGACTGAGGATAAGGCTATATTAGTTGGCCCAGTACAAACTCCTGAAGCTGCAGAAAGTTCTGTCTCTACTAGGCTTAAAATTCCTAGAGAGAATATAGAAGTTCATCTTACAAGGATGGGTGGTGGATTTGGGAGACGTCTATACGGGACATTTGTCGTTGAAGCTGCACTAATTTCTCAGAAAATGAAGTCTCCAGTAAAACTTGTCTACACGAGAGAAGATGATATGACCTACGGTACTTATAGACCTGCTTACACTTTAAAATATAGGGCCGCTATTGACAAAAACAATAATCTTACAGCAATCCACGTGATTGGTGGTGGTGTTCCTGAGAGCCCGTTACATGAGAACAGATTCCCTGCTGGGGCTATTGATAATTATTTAGCTGAGAAATGGACTATACCATCTAATATAACAATTGGTGCGTACAGAGCACCGAGATCTAATTTTAATGCTTCTGCAGAGCAATCATTCTTGGATGAATTGGCTGAGACACTTGGAAAAGATCCTTTAGATTTCAGGCTAGAACTATTAAAGAGAGCTGAAGAAAATCCAGTAGGAGAAAGAAATGATTACGATGCGAAACGATATGCTGGTGTTCTTGAATTAGTTAAAAAAAGTTCATCATGGGACTCTAACAAGAACAAAGATCTTAAAAGAGGTGTTGCTGCTTACTACTGCCATCAGTCGTACGTGGCAAATGTAGTAGACGTGAGAATGGATGGGAATTTACCTGTCATTGATCATGTATACAGTGCCATTGATTGTGGTATTGTAGTGAATCCAGACGCATCTGCAAATCTTGCTGAGGGAGGTGCTGTAGATGGCATAGGAACTGCAATGTATGGTGAATTAAGCTTTATTGACGGAGTACCACAGCAGGATAATTTTGACTCATACAGACAAATTAGACACCATGAATCTCCAAAAAATTTCACAGTTGATTTTGTAAAAAGTGATATAGCTCCGACTGGAATGGGTGAGCCACCCTACCCACCAATTCAAGGGGCTCTTGCTAACGCAATTTATAGTGCAAGTGGTAAACGTTTGTATCACCAACCATTTATTAATGAGCTAAATTCGTAAGTTTTTTGAATGGTTGAAGTAGAAGAAGCTCTAGAAATCATTTATCAAGAAGCTGTCAAATCCAGAAAAATATCAATGAAGGTTTCTTCAAGAATCTGTGGATTTGTACTCTCTCATAATATTAAAGCTCATCTCTCGTTACCATATTTCCCACAGTCCTCAATGGATGGATATGCTATAAAACTTCATAATTCACATATTTATAAAGTAGTAGGTGAAGTTGCAGCAGGTTCATCTAATAAGTATTTTTTAAAACCTGGTGAAGCTGTTCGAATTTTCACTGGAGCAAAAGTCCCAGAAAGTTCAGATTCAGTAGTTATTCAGGAAAAAGTTACTAGAAAAGAGAACCTAATATTTCTTGATGAAGAGCCTATACATGGACAAAACATACGACCTATTGGAAGTCAAATTAAAAAGAATGATTTAGTCCTTAAGAAAGGACATACTCTCAATCCAGCATCATTAGGAATTCTTCAAAGTCTTGGAATAAATTCTGTAGAGGTATTTGATAAACCATCTATTTCTATTGTTCTTACTGGTAGCGAGCTCGTACGATCAGAAGAAAAACTTACCGATGGTAAAATATATGAGAGTAATAGCGTGGTCTTAGAATCTGTACTAAATAATCACGGCATAAGAGACATATCAATTGTCTATTCTCAAGATTCGTTAGAAGAAACTCAAAAAAAAATAAAAACTGCTCTAAGCAAAGATATAGTCCTTATTTCTGGTGGAATTTCTGTAGGTGATTACGACTTTGTACATAAATCGCTTATAAATTTAGGAGTTAATGAAGGTTTTTACAGAGTCAGACAGAAACCTGGTAAACCTCTATTTTTTGGAACTAAAGGGAAGACTAAAATTTTTGCACTTCCAGGGAATCCTGCTTCTACTCTTAACTGCTTCTATGTGTATGTGCTACCAATAATTTATAAGTTTTTAGGAAAAAATATAGAAGATCTCTTAATAGCTCAGACGACATTACTCTCTGATATAGTGAATAATTTTGGAAGGGCGTTATTCCTAAAAGCAATCTCAAAGGATCTGAAGACATCTATAATTGATGAAAATAATTCAGCTACACTACTTAGTTTCTCAAGAGCGAATGCACTTGTATATATTCCAAGCTCAGTAAAAGAAATAAAAAAAGGTTCAAAAGTTAAGACTTGGTTTATACACTAATAAAATGGAACAAAATATTTACTTCCTTCTATTATTACCCATTATCTCATTTCTTTACTCTAGTGTAGGTCATGGTGGAGCAAGTGGATACCTTGCATTAATGGCTTTATTTTCATTTCCAAACGATATTATGAAACAAACTGCCCTAATTCTTAATCTTTTTGTTGCAGGCATAGCGTTTTACCACTACTTCAGTGCTGGTCATTTTAAACTTAAGTTATTTATTTGGTTCGCTATCGGATCAATTCCAGCTGCATTCCTAGGAGGTGCATATAACATTGATCCGGATATTTATAAAAAAGTCTTAGGAATCCTTTTAATATTTGCTGTAATTAGAATGGTCTATACTCCATCAGTTCACTCTGAAATTAAAAAGATATCACCAATCCATGGTATCATTTTTGGTGTGTTAATTGGTTTTTTTTCTGGTTTAATAGGTATTGGAGGTGGAATAATACTCACTCCATTGCTCCTTCTTATGCACTGGTCATCAATTAAAGAGGCTGCCGCTATATCTGCATTATTTATATGGATGAATTCTACCGCAGCACTTTTAGGTCTATTCAGTGTAGATACAAGTATTAGTTTCTCGATTGTCCCTATGATATGTTTTGCTCTTGCAGGTGGTATGATCGGAAGTTTTTACGGATCTAAAAGATGGGAGAACAAAAAACTTGAGTACTTTTTAACAATTGTTTTAGGTGCAGCATCAATTAAATTATTATTATTCTGATGAAAGTAAAACTTAGGTACTACGGGAAATTGGTTGATAGAATAGGAAAATCTGATGAAATTCTATTGGTAGATGATATAACTGTCAGAGAACTTCTCTCAATACTAGAGAAAAAATATCCACAATTAAAACAATTATCTATTAAAATCGCTCAAAACAACAGAATTACTAATATTGATGAAACAATAACTTCATCTAAAATAGATGTATTCCCTCCATTTTCTGGTGGATAAGATATGAAAAGGTATATAAGACAAATTACTTTATCTGAGATTGGTCAAAAAGGCCAACTTAAACTTTTAAATGCAAAAGTATTAGTAGTTGGTGCTGGAGGTCTTGGTTGTCCTCTACTCTTATACTTATCTTCTGCGGGAGTGGGCACAATAGGTATTTTAGATTTCGATAAAGTGTCTTTATCAAATATTCAAAGACAAGTTCTCTATAAGGAGAAAGATGTAGGTTGCTTAAAGGCTGAAGTTGCAAAGAGTACTCTTTATGAACATAACTCGGAGATTAAAATAGAAAGTTACCCTTTTGCTCTTGACACATCAAATGCTTTAGAAATACTTAAATCATATGATATTGTTGTCGACTGCACAGATAATTTTAGGACAAGATACCTTATAAACGATGCTTGTGTAAAGCTAAATAAACCTTTTGTTTTTGCTGCTCTATATAAGTTTGAGGGGCAACTCTCAGTTTTTAATTATCAAAGTGGACCAACATATAGGTGCTTATTCCCTGCCCCACCAATGGGTGGAGAAGTACCTAGTTGTGAGGAGGATGGTGTTCTAGGGATAGTCCCAGGTATAATAGGAATGTACCAAGCAAATGAGGTAATTAAGCTAATTCTCTCCCTAGGAGATATTCTTACTGGTAAGCTCTTAAGCTTAAATTTTTTAACTAATAGTCAACAAATTATTCATTTTGATAAAAATGAGAAAGAAATTGATTCCATTAAAAAGGGAGAGTTATCATTTATAGAATTAAATGATTGTAAATTTAATCCATGAAAGATACTGTAAAGAACATATTTATTGAAGGTGGAATCAGTCCTGAGAAAATATCAAAATCGATTTTATCCCACCAGTCAAAAACTGAAATTGGAGCTCATGATATATTCTTGGGTCAGGTGAGAGCAGATAAAGTACAAGGAAAGACTGTAAGAGCAATTGATTTCACTGCACAAACTGAGATGGCAAATGAGATTTGTCATCAAATTAAGGAAGCTACATTTAAAAAGTATCCAATAACTTGTATGCATATCTATCATAGTCTGGGAAAAGTTCTCGCTGGGGAAATATGTATTTTCGTTTTTGTTTCTGCTGCGCACAGAGAAACAGTATTCAAAGCACTTCAAGAGGTTGTAGATGAAATTAAGGCAAATGTTCCTATTTTTGGTAAAGAACTCTTTGATGATACTACTCATCAGTGGAAAGAAAATAATTAGTAATGGTTGATATAACTCACAAAAAAAACAGTCTAAGAATTGCCGTTGCTCAGGCGATAGTAGAGGTTGGGAATCAATCAACTATCGATACTATCAATAATAATCAGGTTCCAAAAGGAAATGTCTATGAAATGAGTAAAGCTGCTGGATTATTAGCTGTAAAGAAAACTCCAGAGTTACTTCCAGACTGTCACCCTCTACCTATTGAATTCACTGGTTTTGAGTATAAAATTAATGGTTTAGAAATTCATGTAGAGTGTACAGTAAAGACAATATATAAGACTGGAGTTGAAGTTGAAGCTATGCACGGAGCATCAGTTGTAGCATTAAATATGTACGATATGCTTAAACCAATTGATAAAAATGTTTCTATCAAACAAATTAAACTATTATCAAAGTCAGGTGGAAAGTCAGATACATCAAAGATATCATCAAAAATAGGAGCAGCAGTCATTGTCTGTTCTGACTCGATTTCAAAGGGTGAAGGTGAAGACAAAGCAGGTAAACTTCTGTGTGATACTCTTAAGTCTCATGGATTAACAATAGAGCGTTATGAAATTATCTCAGATGATTTAATAGGTATTCAGAATACTGTCAAAGATCTATCTAATAATCATATCCCACTTATAATTTTTTGTGGTGGTACAGGAATTTCACCTAGAGATAATACACCCGACGCATTGATACCTCTTCTCGAGAAGCATTTAGTTGGAGTTGAGGAGGCTATGAGATCTTATGGGCAGCAGCGCACTTCTGTCGCAATGTTTTCTAGGTCTGTGGCTGGTGTTATAGGTAAAAGTCTTGTGCTTGCTCTCCCAGGATCAACTAAGGGTGCTCAGGAATCATTAGAAGCAGTTTTCCCTACTATTCTTCATCTTTTTGATGTTATTAAAGGAAATAAACACTCATGAGTAAAACGTCTCACATATTAGTTGATTCATTTGGTAGGAATCATAACTATCTACGAATCTCTTTAACAGAGAAATGTAATCTTAGATGTACCTACTGCATGCCTGCTGAAGGGGTACCGCTCACACCTACTCCTAATCTAATGAGTGAAGAAGAAATATTTAAAATTGCTCAAATTTTTGTTGCAAACGGAGTGAATAAAATTCGACTTACAGGAGGTGAACCTCTAGTAAGAAAAGACTTCTCATCAATCATTAAGAATCTCTCAAAATTAAACGTGTCAATTGCCCTAACAACGAATGCAGTTAATATTGATCGTTATATTACTGAACTAAAGAAATATAAGATATCAATAATTAATGTCAGTTTAGACACTCTTAAAGAAGATAGATACAGAGAAATGACTCTTAAACCTAATTTTGAGAGAGTACTTAAAAATATATATCTTCTCATAGAAGAGGGTTTCAGAGTAAAAGTAAATGTTGTTCTGATAAAGGGAGTGAATGATTCTGAAATATGTGACTTTATAGCACTAACAAAAGATCTGCCTGTTGTAATTCGCTTCATTGAATTCATGCCCTTTGATGGAAACAAATGGAATAGATCAAAGACAGTAAGTCTAGATGAAATCAGTAGAATCGTTGAAAAATCATTTAGAACTGATAATATTCTAAAAATTGAAGATGCTCCGAATGACACCTCAAAAAATTATAAGATTAAAGGATTTCTCGGCTCATATGCTGTGATAAGTACTGTAACTAACCCATTCTGTGACTCTTGTAACAGATTAAGATTAACTGCTGACGGAAAAATAAGAAATTGTTTATTTTCAGAGAAAGAATCTGATCTTTTAACAGCATTTAGAAATGGAGAGCCTATCGAGCCTATTATTATGAAAGCTGTTCATAAGAAAGCAGCAGTAAGAGCTGGTCTTGATACTCCAGAGAAATTTGAGGACCCTTCTCATCATAAGAAGAATAGATCAATGATAACTATTGGTGGATAGTTTATATAGTTTCTCGTATGTATCAGGAGTATCCATATCTACTAAATTTTCACCAGCATAAATCTTTACTACATTTTTAGCGTGTTTTTTAACAAGTGTCTTAGCACCTATATCTCCTCTTAGAGAACTGAGCATATCAAAATAATGAGAGTCAAATAATACTGGAATACCAACCCAACCATCTCTAGACTCTGAAACTATTATTTGTTTTTTATCATTTTCAAAAGTCTCCAATAATCTTTTTATATGAGAACTATCAACTAGAGGTTGATCAATTGTAGTAATCAAAACACCATCTAATGTGGAATGTTTTTTTAATAATTCGTTTAACCCAAAAGCAATAGTTGAACCCATACCTTCTTCCCATCTTCTATTTATAATAACATCATATTCTTTATTTTCAATAAGAGGCAGAATTTTATCTGCATTATCTCCTAAAACAACTAAAAAAGGTTGATTTACATGAGAAAAGGTCTCTATTCTTGACTCTATAAGAGTCTTTTTATTCCATTTTAGAAGTGCTTTTGGTGAACCCATTCTTGAGGATGCACCTGCTGACAACAAGATTATAGGAATTTTAGGCATGGATATTTCCTTCTTTGTCTTTGAGAAGGATGGGTTTTTGATTTCTTATAACTGAAAGTATCTCTGAAATAATAGAGATGGCAATTTCCTGAGCTGACTCTGCACCAATATTTATACCTGAAGGGCCACGAAGCTGATCAATGAATTCAAAATCAACTTCAGGGTTGAGTTCGAGAAGCTGACTGATGATTCTTTCCTTCCTATGTTGTGGTCCTAATAGACCAAAATATGCAGGATAACAATTGTTGAATGCTAATAGGTACTGAACATCTTTATTAAAACTGTGAGTCATTAGAACTATTGCTGTCTGTTTATCAACTACTGTTGTATCAATATCTTCGAAGAAAGGTGTTTGGAAATCAGCTGCACCTGGAAAGAAATTAATAGATTTCTGTTCATCTGCTGATGCAATTACTATCACTTTCCATCCTATACCGCTTGCTGCTTTAGTTAACTGAACTGCGTCATGTTCAGCACCTATTATTATTAATTGAAATAAAGGTGGAAGCTCTTGCTTAAACAATAAATGATTATTTTTAGGTGAATAATTTTTATTAAAGACAAAAGTTTGATTATCAATTATTATACAAGATCCTATATCATCAAACACACCAAATTCTTTATGATATGAAGCCTGAATTTTCATTAAAATTCTATTTTTTATAGCTAAGTCAAATGCTTTAATAAAATTATCTGATAGCTCAAAAGGCTCTAAAAGAACATAAATTATCCCCTCACATCCTAACCTTAAGGTTCCGTCATAGCTCATCATCTTTGGCTTACCATCTTCAATGACTGAGAGAGATTGAAAATGGACCTCTTTCTCTACACATCCACCACTTACTGCACCCACTGATTCCCCCTCTTCGGTCAATATCATACGAACTCCAGGTCTTCTGTAAGAAGAACCTTCAATTTCAACTACAGTAGCTAACACCATTGGCTTACCTTGACTCTGCCAAATTTTTGCTTGATCTACAATAAATTTAAATTCATGAGTCATAATTTAATTATTTAATTATTTGTGGTCTCAACATTTGATAAACTACGATCTAT
>JAYPDR010000033.1:0-16354 GCA_038125345.1 Marinoscillum sp.
ATTAGCTACAAAAACATCTTTATTTCCATCATTATCCATATCAAAAATCAACGCACCCCAACTCCAATCTGTAGCATCTAAACCCGTTATTCTAGATATTTCAGAGAATGTCCCGTCTTTATTGTTAAGCTGTAAAACATTTCTATTAAACTGATGGTAATACCCTTGATTAAGAGAGTACTGATATTTATCCCAACTGTCAAAAACTGCTTTTGAAACTCTTCTATCATGTCTATTCGGTAGCATCTCTGTCACAAAAATTTCAGAAAACCCATCATTATTAAGATCCGCCATATCTGCTCCCATAGATCCCATAGAAGTTTCAGAAATATATTCTTCGAGAGATTCTCTAAAAGATCCATCTTTATTATTAATATATAAATAGTCTTTCTCAAAATAATCATTTGAAATAAACATATCAGACCATCCGTCAAGGTTAATATCTCCTATAGTAACACCTAATCCAAATCCAATATCACTTGTATAAATTCCAGCTTCATCAGAAATATCTGTAAAAAATCCGTCATCATTTCTTAATAACTTATTGCCTAATTTACTATCAACTTCCCTTAAGTCTTTCACCATATCAAAACCAATTCCTATAGATTTAACAGTATTATTAAGTAAATAGCAGTCCAAATCTCCATCATTATCAAAATCAAAAAAAGCTGCGTGAGTTGAGAGTCCCTCTATATTTAATCCATAGTCTTTAGATCTTTCTGTAAATGTTAAATCTCCGTTATTAATAAAAAGTTCATTATTCCTTCTCTCTCCCCCAGGTGGTCCTGACTTACAAACATAAATATCTAAGTATCCATCATGGTTTATATCTACTATACTTACTCCTGTACTCCACATCCCCTCAGAACTTAATCCTGATAATTTTGTTATATCTTCAAATACAAGATTTCCTTTATTTAGGTAAAGTTTGTTTGAGACTAAGTTACCAGTAAAAAATAGATCTTGAAGGGAGTCGTTATTAAAATCACCAATTCCAACACCCCCTCCATTATAAAAATTTCTGTAAGTGTAAGGGTTAAGTTCTTCTGTATAATCTAACGAATTTTTAAACTTTACATTAGTATTATTTGAAGATAAAGGATGAAATAGAGTGTTTTTTTTATCAATATCACATGAAATTAATACGAATAAAAGGCAAGAATAAAATAAAATATCTCTCATATTTGAAAAACAAATATAAAAAAAAAGCAAGCGATTAGATCGCTTGCTTAATTCTTAAGTTATATCTAAAACTAAATATAACGTATCCTAATTATATCCAGGGTTCTGAGTTAACTTTGGATTTGCATCCATCTGGTCCTTAGGAATTGGGAAGATATTTTTATTTGCATCAGAAGCATCTTTTGCCCACCATGCATCATTAAACTTACCAAATCTAATCAGAGATCTTCTTCTGTCATTCTCGACATACATCTCTCTACCTCTCTCTGCTAACAACTTGTCAGCATCAAGATCACCAAAAGCTGATACACCAGCTCTAGCTCTGATTTGATTAACTATCCCAAGAGCACCTGAAACATCTCCTGTTCTAAAATGAGCTTCAGCCTTACTAAGTAAAACATCAGCATACCTCATTAAAACAAAATCATGATTCATGTTTTCTCTACCCCCTTGAACGTGACCGTACTTATTTATTCTAGCACCACACTGACGACAAGCATCAGGCCATATCATATTAATATATGGAGTAAAATAAAGTCCAGTACCATCATCGTCACCGTCTTCACCACCGGCAGAATCATCAGCTCCCTGATCTCCAACCAAGAAGTTAGAGAGTCTGCTGTCTTGTGTTCCAGTTCCAGGACCTTTTCCTTTAACTACCTCTCCCTGTGGACCAGGGTTTTGCGCAGGATCAATATAAGAATTATAAAAATCCTCAACTGTTGCGTACCCATTCCAAGGTTGGAAAGTTAAATTAAAAGTATTTTGGCTAGCATAATGTAAAGTCATAGCTACCCAGTTAAACCCACCAGCAAATACTTCATCGTAAGGAACAACAAAGATGTTCTCAGTAGAACCTTCGTTACTTTCCTTAAAGTTGTCAGAATAATTTGCCTCTAATGAATATAAGCCAGAAGCTATAATTGCATCAGCATCTGCCTTTGCTCCAGCCCATGCAGCAGAACCAGTAAATACTTCTGCATTTAATTGCAGTTGCATTCTTAGGTAAAGAGCAGCCCATTTATTCATTCTTCCATAAGTAGATGCGTCTTTCTTATCTGTTAATAGAGGAATAACAGCATCTAACTCAGATTTAACAAAGCTATAAACTTCAGATCTAGAAGAATTTGCTTTAGTATCAGTATCAGTAAAATCGGTTGACAATGGAACATTTCCAAACATGTCTAATAGATGGAAGTAATAGAAAGCTCTAATTGCTCTGAGCTCAGCTTCATATGCATCAGCACCTTCGATTGAACTAAACTGATAAATAAGCCTGTTCACAGTATTAATTGCACCATATGATACATTCCATGCGTTACCAATGATACCGTTATCTGGTCCATATCTATGTTCGTGAAGTTGTAATAAAATACCACCATCATACCAGTCACCACCTCTAGTTGGGATAACAAGCTCATCTGAAGACAGCTCATTAGCAGTCCAGATATTGAAATGGTTTCCCCAGTGTGTCATAGAAGAATAAGCTTGACCTAATGCTGCAATATTTTCTTCTTCAGTAGTAAAGAAATTTTCAGCAGCTAAGTCACTATATAACTCTTCATCTAGATTAGTACAAGCTGGAACAATAAATAACATTCCCGCAACTAATAATACTAACTTTTTCATTTCTGTAAATAAATTTTTCATAGTATATATAATTATAAAGTTATGTTAACACCTAATGTGAACGTTCTCGCTCTAAAGTAAGTCTCTCTTCTCTCGATACCTTGAGATAAAGGATCACCATAATCAGTCCATCTAGATACCGGATCAACTCCTTCGTAGTTAGTGAACATAATTGGTCTCTGAGCAGAAAGATAAACTCTCAAGTTTTTCATGTATTTAGTAACATCTTTCAAGTTATAACCAACTGTTATGTTGTTTAACTCAAAGTATGTTGCATCTTCTACGTGAATACTGTTAGCAGCAGCTGCCTTTAGATCTGGATTAAAATAGCTAGTATTTACAACATTCCAGTTACCTACAACTGTAGGGCCAGCATTTTCATAAAACCCTCTGTAAGAGTTGAAAAGATCATGACCAAACTCACCATTCCAGAACATAGAGATATCTAAATCTCCGATGTTGATAGTGTTTGTCCAACCAAGAGAGAAATCAGGAAGACCATTTCCAATTACTTCTCTGTCTTCATCACAATCACAGTAGCCTCCACCATTTAAGTCAGCAAACTGGAAAGTACCATTTGAAGCAATTCCTTCAAATCTAGGTCCCCATATCTGTCCTAAACTTTCACCTTCAACAACTCTAACTAGTGACACATCACTCTGTCCAGGAGCACCCATTGAAGCTCTGTAAAGGACACCACCACTAAATGATAAATCTCCTTTAGTCCAGCTCACTAGCTCACTCGTATTCGTTCCAAATACTACTCCAGTAGACCAGTCAAAGTCACCATTATCTACAACATTGTAATTAAGACTTAACTCAACTCCAGTATTTTGAGTAGTACCAATATTTAGTAGAGTTTGACCAACTAAATTCGGTGGTACAGGAACATTAACAAGAAGTAACTGATCTTTAGTTTCTCTTGTGAAATATTCAACTGAACCAAATAATTTAGAGTTTAATACAGCAAAGTCAACACCAACATTCATATGAGTTGCTATCTCCCATGCTAAGTCAGGATTCGCATTACTAGTAGGACCATAACTAGATGTATATGCTCCGTTATAATAGAAGTTACCTGATGGTCCAAATCTCTGTAGAGAGATATAAGAGCTTCCAGGCTCATTACCAGTTTGACCATAACTTAGTCTTAGTTTTAAGTTGTCAATTTGGTCAGAGTCAATTAAATCGTGTAAACTTACACCAGCACCAACTCCGTAAAATGCAGCCCATTTGTTATTAGCTCCAAATCTTGAAGATCCTTCATATCTTAAACTTGCGTTTAAGAAGTAAATATCATTGTAATTCAAATTAACTCTAGCAAGACCTGCAATCAACTTATTTGAATTAGCCCAACTCCAAACACTACCTAGACCGTTATTGAAGTCTGCAGCAGCACCTAAGTTATGATATCCAAAGGCATCAGTTAGGAAATCTCCACCTTCTGCATGATACCCTTCGTTGAAAAATTCTTGATAAGAATAACCAACTAAAGCATTAACATCTAAGTCTCCGGTTTCCCCAGTATAACCAATAGTACCTTCAAATAAATCAAATGTATATTGTTGATTGTCAGTAATAGCTAAACCGTTTCTATCAGAACCTCTGAATCTAGCGGTTTTTTTATAGTATTGACCCCTCTCAACATCAGTTATCTGTCTAGTGTAAGAAACATTTGCATTTAAACCATCTACAATAGAACTTAAATCAAACTGACCTTTAAGAGACCCAAGGAATAAATTATCATTTCCTTCATTAATATTTTGCTGAACTATTGACACAGGATTATAATAATCAAAAATTGTTCTTTCCATGTAACCACCATAAATAGAGTTAGGATCATAAATTGGCATAGTTGGGTTTGATAATAATGCATATCTAAATGCTTCATTACCGAATCCAAAGCTTGCGTCTTTATTTGAATAAGAAACGTTGAAATCAAATACAGCTTTTCCATTCATGGCTTTTTGCCTCAAATTTAAATTTGTATTTAAATTATTAAATCCAGTTCCAACTAATATACCTTGTTGATCTCTGTAGTTTACAGCCATTCTATAAGTAGTATTAGTATTTGTTGTACCTCCAGAAACTGCAAGGTTGTGAACTTGAGAAACACCATCTCTGGTTATCTCATCAACCCAGTCAGTAGAAGTGCCAAAATCCACAGCACCAGAAAGAGCTCTGTACTCATCTGCACTCATGATACTAATTTTTCTAGCCATCTGGTCAACAGAAGTAGAAAAATTATATTCAACTTGAGTAGTTCCAGCAGCACCTTTTTTAGTAGTAACTAAAATAACACCACTTGAACCTCTTGTACCATAGATAGCAGCGGCAGCACCGTCTTTTATAACATCGATTGATTCAATATCATTTGGATCAACTAAATCTAAGTTACCACCAATAACACCATCAATTACGACTAAAGGTGAAGCATTTGCTCCAACAGTTGATATACCTCTTAACCTTAGAGTAAATCCTCCATTAGGATCACTTCCCGGTTTAGTAATAGATAAACCAGCTACTTTACCTTCAAGTAGTCCAACAGGATTACTAACTAATCCTTTATTGAAATCTTCCTCATTAAGACTAGTTACAGCACTGGTTATCTCCTTCCTTTGTTGTGTACCATATCCAGTCACAACGATCTCATCTAACGCAGCAATATCTTCTCTAAGAGAAATATTGAGTGAAGTCTGAGATCCTACAGGAACCTCAACAGTAGAATATCCAACGTAAGTAACAATTAAGACATCAGAGGAAGAGACTTCAATTGAAAATCCACCATCTATGTCAGTAATAGTTCCTCTCGAAGTGCCCTTAACAATAACGTTTGCACCCGGGATACCCAAACCATTTTGATCTGTAACAGTACCTGTCACAGCATTCTGAGCTATTGCTAAGCTCATTCCTGATATAAATACCAGGACAAATAGTAAAAGCTTTCTCATATTACGCTTTATAGTTTAGTTTTAAAATTTAACTTAAATAATATTTAATTAAAAAAAAGACGAACAAACATTAAATAGTAAAATACTACATATGTAGTTCAATAGAATAAAATGTTGGTTGTCGACAACGTTTTTAATTAGTTAATTAATGTAAAAATGCATTAAATAATTTAAAATTTAAAATGATTTAAGTAAAATGTCAGAGATGATTTGCGCAGTTTTATTTATGAAATATTTCTAAAATTTTTAATATTTTTTTGCCAAACCCAGGCTGATTTCATCATTTCATTAAGAGAAAATACGGCCTTCCAACCCAAAACCTCTTCAGATTTTTTGACATCAGAGTAAATTTCTTTAATGTCTCCATTTCTTCTTTCTTTAAATGAATAATTTAGTTTAAGGTTATTTACTTTCTCAAATGAGTTAATAACTTCTAAAACAGAGTGTCCAATTCCCGTACCAACATTAATATAATCATACAATTGAGAATTACATGATAGAATTTTAGAAATTGCTTTCACATGAGCTCTAGCTAAATCTTCAATATGAATATAATCTCTAATTGCAGTCCCATCTTTTGTAGTGTAATCATTTCCGAAAACTGATAATTCTTCTCTAATTCCTGCAGCTGTCTGGGTAATATAAGGGACAAGGTTATCAGGAACTCCTAGTGGGAGCTCACCGATTAATCCTGAGCTATGAGCACCAACAGGATTAAAGTATCTTAGAGAAATAGCATTTAATTTATCTGAAGAGCTTGACACATCTTTAATAATATTTTCAGATACCTGTTTAGAATATGCATACGGAGATTCTGCCATCTTAAATGGAGAATCCTCTGAAACTGGTAATGTATCAGGCTGACCGTATACTGTACAAGAAGACGAAAAAACTAAATTAGAGATACCATTCAAATTCATTGCTCTCAAAACATTTAATAAAGAGATAATATTATTCTCGTAATATTTTACAGGGTGTAGTACAGATTCAGAGACAGACTTAAATGCTGCAAAATGAATTATTCCATGAATTTTATTCTCTTTAACTATCTGATCAAACTTCTTAAAATCAAGCAAATCTAAATTATAAAATTTGGGAGAGACGCCGGTTATTTGTTTTATATTTTCAAGAATAAAAAATTCTGAATTTGATAAGTTATCAACAATAACCACCTCAAAATTATTTTTAATAAGCTCTACAGTTGTATGTGAACCAATATATCCTAAACCACCAGTTACTAGAATTTTCATTTTAAGAATTTATAAGAAATACCATTACCTAAATTGGTAACAATAGGAATTAAATTTAAGGAGAATTTATTAAAGTATTTCTCCTTTATGTCTTCAATAAAAGAATCAATAAAATCTTTGTGAATTAAATTTAAAGTACATCCACCAAATCCTCCACCCATCATTCTGGCCCCTAATATTTTTTCATAGGTTATAGCACTCTCAACCAAGAAATCAAGTTCTTTACAGCTTACTTGATATAAATTTCTGAGTCCCTCATGAGACGAATACATTAATCTTCCCAAAGATTTGAAATCTAAATTTTTTAAGCACTGAACAGAACTAATGACTCTATCATTTTCCTCTACAACAAATAAAGCTCTCTTAAAAAGAGTAACTGGCATTATATTTTTTAAATCTAAAAGCTGTTGGACTTTAATTTCTGTTAAATATTTTAATTTATATCCTGAGTCATTAATTATTTGAAGAGCACTTTCGCACTCACGAACCCTATCATTATAAGAGCTTACAGATAGATCGTGCTTTATATTAGTATTAAGTAACAAAAGCCTGTAATCACCAAAATTTGAATGTATATACTTTGAAGAGTTATCTTTTGTATCTAGAAGTATTAAATTGTTTTTTTTTGAATTAATAATTGTGAACTGATCCATAACCCCCCCTCTTAGTCCAATAAAATCATATTCAACTTCTCTAGAAATTGACAAAAGCTCCTCATCACTAAACTCCAAATTATTTAGCAGATCAATACCTTTAACAAATCCACAAATTAGTGATGAAGATGAACTGATTCCACTCCCAAGGGGGAGATTTCCTTCTATCAGACAACTAAAAACTTTTATCTCTACTTTTCTTCTTTTTAAAATAGAAATTAGAGATCCAATAAGATAGTTCTCCCATTGTATGTTACTTCTTGATAAATTATCTAAATGGATTTCACATTTTTTATCTATTACACTTGAGTACACTTCACAGAATTCTTTATCTGATTCTTTAAAAGTTAACTTAATACATAAGTCAGTTGCTCCCGGAAGAACATATCCTCCATTATAGTCAATGTGTTCACCTATTACATTTATCCTTCCGGGTGATAAAATTTCAATTACTTTCTTCATTATATTAATATCATAAAAAAAGACAGAATCTGATTCTGTCTTTTAAGATATAAAAATATATTTCTTTATAACACTAATTTAAAATCATTGATTTATCTGAACTTGTAATCCATCTACATTAAACCAGTCATTAAATCTGATGATTTTTCCTGCCTCATTAAAGTTTACAAGAGCAAACCACTTACTGTAAGTTATTTTTCCAGATTCAGTGTGGATAGAGCTCCAAGTCCCGTAAACTCTAAGATTATTTGGATCTGAGCTTGAAAGAGATGATGTGTTTTCTTTTCCATCAGACCTAAATCTAGATCCTCCCCAAAACCCATCCACAAGATTATTTTGTGGAAGATTAATTCCAGGCGTAAATGTTATCTCATCAAATGTGTACATATAATTTTGAAGAGCAGCTCGCAAGTCTTCCTTAGTTTTCCACTCGTAAGAGTTATACTCAGGTGGACTCCATAAAGCTGAATCTGCAAATAAGTTCATTGCCTCATCTATATTTTCATCTCCAAATGCTTTCGTGAATAAGATGAAATTCTCAACATTTTTCTGGAAAATTGCCTCATTATTTACTGAATTAAGCTCTTCTTTCATTTCTTGAGTACATGATATTAATACAAGTAAAGAAAATATTAATGTAATTTTTTTCATTATTATTTTATTAAAAGTGATTTAATTTTGCTACAAAACTAATTATTTTTCTAAAATCAATTCAAATGAAAAAGTTTATATACATATATGTACTGTCTCTCATTAATATTCCTTTATTTGCCCAAAAAAATTATATAATTCCTGAACCTCAAAGTATTACTTTCCCTGAAAGCTCGCAATCTGGATTTCGATTATCAAAAAGGACATCTCTTGAAGTATTAGGTGTTGATAGGTCTGAACCATTTATTAAAGACTTTATTTTATTTGTCAAAAAAGAGACTGGGTTTGAATTAGATGAAAAAGTAAATAATAAATCTAATATTTCTCTTCAAGTTGAAAGAGGCTTGCTAGATTTAGGAGAAGAAGGATACAAAATAACAATACTCCCTAAAGAAGACTTACTAGTACAAGCAAATTCTAGAAGAGGACTTTTCTATGGCCTTGAGACACTCAAACAAGTAGTCTACTTTACGAAAAAAAAGAGAGAGGATGAGTCGTTTACTGATTTTGATTCAGATGTAACTATTGAGAATTTCAAAGAAGTCCAAAATAAGCAAAATTTCAATGCAGCTAATCTTACTACAGCAGGGTATAAAAATGTAAATGAGACAGGATACTATCAGGGAATTGAAGAAGTAAAGACTAAAGAACTAGATGTATATAATATCACCGCCCAGGTAATTGAAGATTATCCAAGATTTAAATACAGGGGGATGATGTTAGATGTTTCAAGACATTTTATGCCAAAAGAATTCATAAAGAAGTTTATCGATATAATGTCAATTCATAAAATGAATAAATTTCACTGGCACCTTACAGATGATCATGGGTGGAGAATAGAAATCAAAAAATACCCAAAGCTTACTGAAGTTGGATCAAAGAGAGATGGAACACTTATTGGTCATTATAATTTTATAGACTGGAATAATCCTAAATTTGATAATATACCCCATGGAGGTTTTTACACACAAGAAGAAATTAGAGACATAATTAATTATGCTCAAGAAAAATTTATTGAAATAATTCCTGAAATAGATATGCCAGGTCATACTGCTTCTCTTATTGCATCTTACCCTGAGCTTGGCACTTCTAAAGAAAAAACAGAAGTAAAAAAGATATGGGGAGTACAAGATGAAATCCTTATACCATCTGAAAATACATTTAATTTTTTAGATAATTTATTTAGAGAAATATCAGAAATTTTCCCATCTGAATACGTTCATATTGGAGGAGATGAGGCAAGAAAGAAACAATGGATTGAGTCTGATGAAGTTCAGCAACTTATGGACAAATTAATGATTGAGGATGAAGATAGCCTACAGACATATTTTATAAGTAGAGTTCAAAAAATCCTAGATAACTATGGAAAAAAAATCATTGGCTGGGATGAAATAATTGAGGGAGGGCTAGTGAGCAATTCAACTGTTATGTCATGGAGAGGGGAAGAAGGTGGGATATTTGCAGCTAAATCAGGAAATGAGGCAATCATGACTCCAACATCTCATCTTTATTTTGACTACTACCAGGCTAAAACAGGAGAGCCTCTTGCAATTGGTGGTTTTTTACCTCTTGAGAAAGTGTATTCTTATGAACCAGTTCCAAAAGCATTAGATTTCAATGAAGCACAAAAAATTCTCGGCGCTCAAGCAAATGTGTGGACAGAATATATCAAAACACCTGAAATGGTTGAATATATGTCTGTCCCAAGAATGACTGCTCTTTCTGAGATTGTTTGGTCAAAAAGAAAAAAAAGAGATTTAAATGAGTTTAAAAAAAGACTTAAATTTTATAGGTATTTTCTGGATGTACTAAATGTAAATTACAGAAAAAATGATTTTGAAAAATAAGAGAAAATATTTTTCATTCATTTTAATTTTTTACAATAATATAATTAATAGAAATTACAGATATGTGTGGAATAGTCGCTTATATTGGAGAAGATTATAATGCAGGAAAAGTAGTATTTGATGGGCTCAAACTTCTTGAGTATAGAGGATATGACAGTGCTGGTGTAGCATTAATGCATAATAATGAGATTAAAATATTTAAGAAGAAGGGAAGAGTTTTAAACTCAGAAAATATTTATTTAGATTAAAATGTTATCTCAAATATTGGAATTGGTCACACAAGGTGGGCAACTCATGGAGAGCCAAATGATATAAATTCTCATCCAATAAAATCATTCCATGGAAATTTTACTATTGTACATAACGGTATTATTGAAAATTACAAAGAATTAAAACTTATTCTAGAAAATGAAAATTATAATTTTTACACTGAAACTGACACTGAGGTACTAGTTAATTTCATTGAGTTCTGTGTCTTATCATCTAAATCAACAGAAGAGGGTTTGGCTTCTGCCTTAAAAAGAGTTGAGGGAGCATATGGAATAGTTCTAATGGAAAATAATAATTCAGACTCTCTCTATGCTGCAAGAAAAGGAAGCCCACTTGCATTTGGAAAAACTAAACAAAATTTCATAATAGCATCCGACGCAACACCAATTGTTAGCTATACCAATAAAGTTATTTATTTAGAAGATGATACCATACTTAAAATTGAGAATGGTTTGCATCAAATTTTTGATTTTAAATTAAAGACAAAAAAGAGAAAGTTTGAGAAAGTGGATGTGGAACTTCAGAGAGTAGAGATAGGGAAATATGATAGCTATATGTTAAAAGAGATAATGGAACAACATGAGTCAATGTCTCAAACTATGCTGGGTAGAGTAAAAAAAAATAATATTACACTTGGTGGAATTAGCACATATGTCAACAAACTTCTTGAGGCTGAAAGAATTATTATCGTTGGTTGTGGAACATCATGGCACGCTGCCTTGACTGCAGAATACTTTTTGGAGAAATATGTAAAAGTACCAGTCGAAGTTGAGTATGCGTCTGAATTTAGATACAGAGATCCAATAATTTATAGTTCGGATATTGTGTTTGTAGTCTCTCAATCTGGAGAGACAGCAGATACTTTAGAGGCAACAAAAATAGCGAAAGCAAAAGGAGCGACAGTTCTTGGAATTGTTAATGCAGTTGGTTCATCGATAGCTAGAGAAACTCACGAGGGATGCTACCTACATGCTGGTCCAGAGATAGGTGTTGCTAGTACGAAAGCATTTACATCTCAATTATTAGTTTTTTATATGATCGGAATAAAAACTGCATACCTCAAGAAAAATATTTCCAAATCAAAATATGAAAAAATGATTAGTAGGCTAATGGAGCTTCCTGAGAAAGTAAAAGAAGTTTTAAAAAATAATTCTAAAATTGAAGAAGTTGCAAAAAAAATATATATAAGGGATAACAGCTTATTCATGGGAAGAGGAAATAATTTTCCTGTAGCTTTAGAGGGTGCCCTCAAACTGAAAGAAATATCATACATTCATGCAGAGGGATATCCTGCAGCAGAGCTTAAGCATGGTCCCATTGCTTTAATTGATGAAAATATGCCTGCTATTGTAATATGTACCAAAAGTGACGAGTACGATAAAATGTTGAGTAATGTCATGGAAATAAAGGCTAGAAAAGCAATTGTTATTGGTATAGTAGATCCAAAAAACTTTCATATGAAAAATAATTTTGACTATTTTATTGAAGTTCCTGATACCTCCAAAGACTTCTCTCCTATCGTAAATAATGTTCCTCTTCAACTTATAGCTTACTACTGTGCAGTATTAAGAGGTTGTGATGTTGACAAACCTAGAAATCTAGCAAAATCAGTTACTGTAGAATAATTTTGAAATAAGTTTTTCATCACTTAGAATTGCATCAAAATGAAAACATTATTTCAATTATTCCTACTTGTTTTTGTCTCTACTACGATTTATTCACAAAAATTGTTAGAGGAGGTTACTATTAAATCAGGAAGAATTCTAACTCCATTCAACGAAGAAAATAGAAGTCTAATAATAGTAGACTCAACATATTTGCAAAATACAACTGCCAAAAATTTAAGTGAAATTTTACAACAAATCATTGGAGTAGATATAAGGAGAAGAGGGAACGATGATATACAGACTGATCTTTATGTAAGAGGAGGAAGTTTTGATCAAACTCTTTTACTTATTAATGGAATTAAATTAGAAGACTCACAAACTGGACACCATCAGATGAATTTATCATTACCTACTCATCTTATCGAAAGAATTGAAATTCTAAAAGGTCCAGGCTCAAGAATATTTGGAATGAATGCTTTCAATGGCGCAGTAAATATCATCACAAAAAAGAATGCAGATAAGAGAGAACTTAAACTTGGTTATGGTTCTTTCAATACTCTAGACGTCTCCTCAACAATCCCAATAAATTCAAAAGGTTCATCTAATATTTTAAGTGCTACATTTAAGAACTCAGATGGATACAGGTACAATACCGATTATAACTACTTCAACTTCTTTTATAGTGGAAACATTAATATTCAAGATTCTGAGTTAGATATACTTTATACAAACTCAGACAGAAAATTTGGTGCAAATGGATTCTATGCAAGCCCACAAGCAAAAGATCAGTATGAAGAAACAAATGCGAGTCTGCTCAATATAAAAATTTCAAGACAGAGTAATGAAATAAAATCTGAGTCTTCAGTTTTCTGGAGAAGGCATGAAGATACTTACATTTATCTCAGAAATAATCCAGATTTTTATAAAAACAATCACACCTCCCATAAAGTCGGATTCTTATCAAATGTTTCGTTTATGTCAGATATTGGAATTACTGGTATAGGAATTGATTTATCTAATACATGGCTTGAGAGTAATAATCTTGGGAAAAGAAATCGATTTATTTCTACTCTTTTTGTTGAGCAGCTTCTAAAAAAAGGTAAGTTTAATATTACTCCAGGAGTAGCATTCAGCATTTATGAAAAACCTAACAACGATATTTTCAAATCCAAACTATTCCCAGGAGTTGATTTAAGTTTTACAGTCAATAAAGATATTATCCTCCATGCAAATGTTGGAGAAACTTTTAGAATACCAACGTTTACTGATCTCTACTACTCTGATCCTAATAATGAAGGTAATGAAAACTTAGATCCGGAAAAGGCATTCACTAATGAGATTGGGCTAAGATATTTGAAAAATTCATTACAACTCTCTATAAGTATATTTAGTAGGAAATCAAGTAATCTTATTGACTACATCAAAAGCGATCCAGATGGTAAGTGGAGTCCTCAAAATATTAAAAATGTTACAACTAATGGGCTAGAAATAGATAGTAAGTATTTAATAGGAGATAATGGATCTATACATTTTGGATATGCTTATTTAAATGATAACTATAAACAAGATGCTTTGTCTAGGTACAGCTTAAATTCATATAAACATAGGATATTGATGAGTTTTGATCATAAACTCTCAACATATGTATCCCAGTTTATTTCTTTTAGATATGGGGTTAGAGAAAATCAAAGTGATGAAAATGATAAATCAGTCATTGACTATAGAATAGGTTTTAAAAAAGAGAGATGGGAGACAAATATTTACTTAAATAATATTCTAAACTCAAAATATTATGAGACAAATCTTGTTGAGATGCCAGGAAGAAATATTAGTATAAATTGGAAATTAATATTTTAGCTAAGAAACTTCTTCATCATCACATTATTTACCTCAAATCCATTTCTCTCATAGAACTTAATAAGCTTCTTATCACAGAAGAGTGTAATTCTATAGCAGCCTTTCTCTCTTCCTATTTCTACTAACTCTTTCACAAGCTTTACACCAACCATTTTACCTCTTACAGTTGTGTCAACTACTACATCCTCTATATGCCCTGCAACATCTCCCCTAATCTTATTTTCAATAACTATACTTCCATACGCAACAATTCTATCTTCATATATACCTACAATTGCGTTAGAAGATGAATTTGAAGAAAAATTTTTCCACGAGAGATCCTTATCAATAGTCTCTATTTCTTTATTTTTTAATTGATTAAGAAGAGTAAATACCTGTTCAAGATCTGTCTTTTCTACTTCCCTGAAAGAGAGACTACTCACTTTTTTTTATTTTTAATGCCCCACTGAATAAGAGAGTACTGGAGTGAGAGTTGAAAAAGAGTGTTTTTAGTCTCATTATTAACTATCTTGGTGTCAGAGATATTTCTTAAACCTTTAACGTATCTAAGAGTAATTCCAAAATTTGCAGGAAGACGTAATCCTAGACCTGCAACAAAACTAAAATC
The DNA here is from genome assembly GCA_038125345.1 of Marinoscillum sp. GTDB lineage: Bacteria > Bacteroidota > Bacteroidia > Cytophagales > MED-G16 > MED-G16. The sequence continues at coordinate 14,967 of JAYPDR010000033.1, forward strand.
TCTGCGAAGTAGTTGATCTTTGATAGAGGTTTTTAAGCCATCAACAGTAAGACCCGCATCAGTGAGTATACCAAATTGTGGGCCAAAATGAAAATTCAAAGGACCGAAGTCGTTTCTAATTAATACTGGGACATTAACATAACTAAGATTATTTTTATTTATTACTTGATTTACTTGAAACTCACTGCCCTGCGTTGAGTACTGTCCCTCTATCTGTATACCAAAAATTAGAGGAAGTTTTAAGTATACGTGCCCACCAACATGGTACCCAGTAATAGACTCAACTCCAGTAATGTTTTCAAGTTTCTGAGTTGCAAAGCTCGGACCACCTTTTAAGGCTATTTCTAGTTTTTGAGAGAAGGAAGTGAATGAGAGAAGGAATGCAATAAAAAAAGGAGTAATAAATTTTTTTATCATAGTTTTATTTCAAATTTAATAAATAAACGGATAATAAAATTTAATATTATGAATAATCCATTAGTACATCCTCTCGAAGCTAATGACGAAGAGCTAAATAAACTCATTACATTTTATAACGAGACATTAGGCTTCTGCCCAAATAGTGTAAAAACTATGTTTAGAAGACCTCAGATTGCATACGCTTTTATTAATCTCAACAAGGCAGTTATGGAAAATAAGGGTACTGTTTCAAGTAAAATGAAAAGACTTATTGGATATCTCACAAGCACTGTTAGTGGGTGTAACTACTGTAGAGCACATACTATACTAGCAGCTGAAAGATACGGGGCCAATAACAACCAGATTAAAGAAGTATGGGATTTTCGATCAAGTCGTCACTTTAGTGAGAAAGAGAAGGCAGCGTTTGAGTTTGCTCTTGCCGCATCAACTATTCCCAATAGAGTAGATGAAAAAATTGCTACTCAAATGAGAAAGTATTGGGATGATGGAGAGATAGTGGAAATACTTGGAGTTATATCACTCTTTGGATTTCTAAACAGGTGGAATGACTCTATGGCAACAACTATAGAAGATGGAGCTTATGCCTCGGGCAATAAACATATTGATAGTTGGAACCCAAAGAAACATATTCGTTAATAAGTTAGTATACTTGCAAAAATTTATTAAAACTTATACTTATGAAATTCTTACAATTACCCCTAACAATATTTTCAATTGTACTCCTCTCATGTAGTAAAGAGGTTACCTGTATTGATGAGTCATTAATAAGTGAAAATCCATGCACGAAAGAATACAATCCAGTCTGCGGGTGTGATAACGTCACTTACTCAAATACTTGCATTGCAAGGAATGCTGGTGTACAGTCATTTGAGATGGGAGAATGTAAAAAATAAAAAAGCGAGAAATAAATTCTCGCTTAATCTGTGGGCCCTGCTGGATTCGAACCAGCGACCCCCTGCTTGTAAGGC
>JAYPDR010000034.1:0-16279 GCA_038125345.1 Marinoscillum sp.
AAATCAAAATGGAACATTATCTCCAACTAGTGAAAATTTCATTTATAATGAAAAATTAAATTCATTTAGTATATCATCTGGTTTATTAGCATATTCTGAAAAAATATGGGGAGGATTTTCAATATTTAATCTAAATAGACCTAATTTATCATATGTAAACTCTGATACAAAATTAGAAAGGTTATATTCTATTCATTTTGGATTTAGAAACAAAAATTTAAAAATATCTCCATCATTTCATTTTAAAAAAATTTCCACTTTCAATCAGTTAGATATAGGGACTTATTTTGATTTGAATCCTTTATCATTTGGTATCTGGTATAGAGGTATTCCAATTGATAAAAAAAATTCCTTCAATTCTTTAATTGGATCAGTAAGTTTAAACCAAAAAAATATAAATATATCTTATAGCTATGATTATAATATATCATCAGTTTTAAGATCATTTAGGGGATCTCATGAAATTTCAATTATATATAATTTTAATTTCCTTAGAAGAGATATTCCTCCTAAAAATGTAAGATATTTGGAGTGCCCAATACCTAATTTTTAATAATTTTAAGCATGAGTTCAGATCAAATACTTTTACTTATTTATATTATTATATCTATAAACTTTATAATTGATATAGTTACTAGTAATCGATATATATATTTGCCATAATCTCATAGCCGTCTCTTTTATTCTAGGCTGCAACTTATCTATTGAAACACCTGGTGCTTCAGCAACAAATAGTTGCATACCTCCTATTCCTAAAAAAGGTAAAATAGCTACTGATAAAACTATAATTCCCATCCCTCCAATCCACTGAGTTAAGCTTCTCCAAAATAAAATTCCATGGTCTAATATTTCTATATCATTTAAAATTGTAGCTCCAGTAGTAGTATAACCAGAAACTGTCTCAAAAAACGCATCAGAAATAGTTGATATTTGCCCAGTAAGAATATATGGAAGCATACCAAATAAGGACATTACAACCCAACTCAAGGTTACAATAAGATACCCGTCTCTCTTTCTTAATTCTTTATTCTGATTACTTTTGGTAAGTGAATAAAGAACAGTGCCAACAGAAGCTGTGATTAGAGAAGACACTAAAATACCTTTCCAGGAATCTTGCTGATGATAGAAGCTAAAAGGTGCAGCTGTTAACATTAATAGTCCATTAACCATTAATAAGATTCCAATAATATTTGTGATAACTTTTATATTAAGCTTCATTTAAACATCAACTCTATTGTGTTTTTTGTTTCTTTTTTAGTAACTATAATAACTCTATCTTCAACTTCAAATTCAAAGTCACCCCTTGGAAAGAATGCTTTATCTCCTCTTGTAAGTCCACCTATAATACCATCTTTTGGAAAGTTAAGATCTCTCAATTTTTTTCCTAATACATCACAATCAGGCTTCACTTCAACTTCAATAAATTCTGCGTCTACACCTTGAATAGTTGAATAATCTAAAAACTTACCTTCAGTTATATATTTAAAAATAAAGTTAGCAGCAAGATATTTAATATTGATTGTTGAGTTTAATCCCATGTTTTGAGCCAAAGGAATAAAATCAATATTCTCAACCTGTGAAATTGTTTTCTTAACTCCTGATTCTTTAGCAGCAAGAGATGCTAAAATATTTTTTTCAGTCTCATAAGATAACGCTAAAAATGCATCCATTTCTTCTAATCCTTCTTCCTGCATCAAATCTATATTTGTTGCACTGCCATTAATTACCATTACATTATTTAGTTCTTCCGCAAATCTTTCACATTTTTTTATATCATCACATACCAATTTAATATTGTATTTTTTAGATAAATACTTAGCAGTCATGTAAGCTAATTGAGATCCTCCATAAATCATTATATTTTTAATTTTCAAATTTTTCTTACCAGCAAGTGCTAAAACCTTATCAATACCCCCATTGGGTTCTGTTATAAAGTAAGCGATATCCCCCTCTCTTAGAATGTTATGAGATCTTGGTATAATTGTTTCATTCTTAATTTCATCTTCAATGTCTCTAACAATTGCGACCGGAGTGTAATTTGTTTCTGGATTTAAATATGCAGTTTCACCCAAAGATTTATCTTTTAATTCAGAGTCATCATCAATCATAATTCCCATCAAATGAAGCTTTCCTTCATCAAATTCTATAGTATCTGTGACAGCGGATTCTTTTAAGAGATTTTTGATTTCATTAGCTCCAAGTGCCTCAGGATAGATTACTTGATCTATTCCTAATGATGACAGATCAAATGTATCTTTATTATGCAAGAGTTCAGAATTCGTAATTCTTGCAATACATTTTTTTACTCCTAAATTTTTACCCATTATACATGTCAAAATATTAGCCTGTTGTGAAGATGTGACAGCAATAAGTAGGTCTGCTTTTTTTGCACCTGCCATCTCTAAAGTTTTGATTGAGGAGGCATCACCTTTTATTACAGAAACATCAAGACTATTTCCTGCTTTTTCTAGAGGTTTTTCTTCATGGTCGATTATGACTATGCTATGAGATTCTTGTGCTAAAAGCTTTGAGAGGTGAAAACCAACTTCACCTGAACCCGCTATGATTATATTCATAAAAAAAAATTAATCGGGATACAAATATAAAAATTTGTTCACATAAGTTTTTATTTTAATTTTTTAAAATAAATTTTAGCTAATTTGTCTATCTCAGGCGCAAGGATTAATGCAGAAATTACTGTTGGGAATGCCATAATACCATATGACAAATCAATTAAGCTTAATACAAATTTTAGAGAAGATACCGATCCAATCATAATTAGACATAGATATAGGTATCTATATATATATTTATTTTTTTCACCTAATAAAAATGCCATACATCTTTCGCCAAAAAAAGATAAACTAAAAAGTGTTGTTACAGCAAAAGAAAATGTTGTAATTAATAATATGAATGAGCCATAGGTTGGCATTGACTTATTAAACGCGCTTGCTACCATTTCTATTCCAGCAAAATTATAATCTGTCCATGACTGAGTTACTAGTATACATAAAGCAGTTAATGTGCAGACAATAAGTGTGTCGATAAATGGCCCAATCATAGAAACCATTCCTTCCTCAATAGGATCATCAGTTTTGCTAGAGGCATGGATAATAGGTGCCGTTCCAATTCCAGCTTCATTTGAAAATGATGCTCTTCTCGCACCTATTAAAATAAGTGAACCTACTGATCCACCAAGTACAGAGTTTGCACTAAATGCATCTTCAACAATTTTAAATAAAGATGGAAGAATCATATCATAATTAAGAGACATAATATAAAAAACAGTAAGCATATAAAATAGTACCATCACTGGAGCAATTTTACTTGCAACTTTCCCAATTCTCTTTATACCACCTAAAATTACAATTCCTACTAAAACTGAAAGAAAAAGCCCAAGAGTTAAATCATTATAAAACTTATTATTAAAAAGAAAATTTTCTTTAATTACTACAGAATTAATTACCTCAATTATTTGATTAGATTGAAATATTGGAGAAACACCTAAAAGGCCAAAAAAAGAAAAAATAACAGCTAATAATTTCCATTTTTTCCCTAAACCATTCATAACCACATACATTGGTCCCCCATAATTTTCCGAGTTAGATTGCTTTCTGTAAAGAACTGAAAGTGAGCACGTATAAAATTTTGTTATCATCCCTAAAAATGCAGTCACCCACATCCAAAAAATAGCTCCAGGACCGCCTAAAGATATAGCCACAGCTACACCACTAATATTACCCATTCCTACTATTCCCGCTACCTGGCTCGAGACGCTTTCAAAAGAGCTTATTCCTTTATCTGATGGATTATTTTTTACCATTAATTTAAATGAATGCTTAAAATATAAAATTGGAATCAGTTTAGATCTAAAAGAAAAATAAATACCTCCTCCAAGTAAAAGACTAACAAGTAGAGGGCCATTCCATAAATAATTAGCAGCCCAAATTATAAATTCTGAAAACGAATATATTACATCCATTAATCAAAGAAAGAACTTACAAATTCAGCTTTATGAAATAGCTTTAAATCACCTATCTTCTCTCCAACACCAATATATTTAATAGGAATTTTAAACTGATCCGTTATTCCTATAACGACTCCACCTTTTGCAGTCCCATCTAGTTTGGTTATTGTTATAGAATTTACATCTGTTGCCTTTGTAAATTCTTCAGCCTGAACAAAAGCATTTTGACCTGTACTTCCGTCTAATATTAACATGACTTCATGAGGTGCATCCTCGCGAAACTTTTGAACAACTCTCTTTATTTTAGTGAGCTCATTCATGAGATTAACTTTTGTATGAAGTCTTCCTGCAGTATCTATAATGACTACTTGGTAGTTTTCTTCAACTGCTTTTTTTACAGTATCATAGGCTACTGATGCGGGATCCGTATTCATACCATGGGAAACGACATCTACTCCAATCTTCTCTCCCCACATTTGAATTTGATCCACAGCTGCAGCTCTAAATGTATCAGCGGCACCAATCAGGACCTTTAATCCCCCATCCTTAAATTGTGCGGCTAACTTGCCAATTGTTGTAGTTTTTCCAACACCATTTACTCCTACTACCATAATTACATATGGTACAGTGTCCTCGGATACATCAAAAGCATTTAAATCTGAGCTATTTTCAGCTAAAATCTTTACAATTTCTTCTTTAAGTATTAAGTTAAGCTCTTTAATATCAGTATACTTTTCTTTTGCTACTCTTTCCTCAATTCTGTTAATGATTTTTACAGTTGTTTGAACACCAACATCAGAAGTAATTAATATCTCTTCTAAATCGTCCAATACTTCGTCATCAATCTTAGACTTACCAAGTACTGCAGATGTTAATTTTGAAAAGAAACTTTTTTTTGTTTTTTCTAAACCCTTTTTTAAAGAATCTTCGTCTGACTCTAATTGATAATCCTGTTTAACTTCTTCTCTAGTATCTTTATCAATTTCAACAACTTTTGGAATCTGAGCTAATTCTTCGACTTTTTGGATTTCTTTTTCCTGCTTATTTTCTTCTAGAATAGTAGGGAGTTCATTAGCTTCTTTTTTTACCTCTTCAATTTTTTTCTCATCTATTATCTGCTCCTCCGATAATTTGTATTCGATGATTTCTTCAACATTATCCTTATCAACTTTCTTTTTAATCTGTTTTTCCTTCTCTTTTTTAGTCAGAGACTTTATGTTTTGTTGCTCAACAATATCTATAGTATCTTCTGGGGATGAGATAATTACATCTTTTATTTTACTCAGCAAGCCTTTTTTAGAATCATCTTTCTTAATTTTCTCAGGAGAAGCTTTTTTCTTAGAAATTTTTTCTTTTACATGAGTTTTAGGTACGGGAGCTTTACTAGGTTGATCTTTAACTTTAATAGATTCTTTTTCTTTATCAATTTTAATTGACCCCTCAACTTCTTTTGTTTTACCAAAAAGTTTCTTTTTTATAAAATCAAATAAACCCATTTAATTAAAAATGATTAGTTAAAGTATTAAGATAAAATTAAACTATTTCTAAGGTAAATTAATACAGATGATTTGAAAGAAATAATAAAAATTACTTGTCTTCTTTCTTTTCCTCAGATAAATCAGAACCAGGTGCTTCTTCTTTAGTAGACTCAGCAACAGGTACTTCTTCTTTTTTAGCATCAGCAGCAGAGGCCTCATCATTGGTAGCAGCAGCAGCTACTTCTTTAGTAGCCTCAACTGCAGCAGGTGCCTTATCTTCCTTAATATCCTCAGCATCAGTGGTAGCATCTTCTTTAGTAGACTCAGCAGCAGCAGCTTCTTTTGCAGCTTCAGCATCTTTTTCTTTTTGTCTCAGTTCGTTAATTACCTCTTGCTGAGATTTTCCAGAAAGAATATCATTTACATAATCTTCAATGATAATTTCTTCTTTAAAAACATATGCACCTGTTTTTTCAGATTTTACAGATTTAATAAGTTTAGCATATTTGACACCTGAGGTATCTCTTAGTGAAGCAACTACTTTTTTAGCCATTATTTTATTTCTTTATGAACAGTATTTTTTCTGAGAATCGGATTATATTTTTTTAATTCAATTCTATCAGGAGTATTTTTTTTGTTTTTAGTGGTAACGTATCTAGATGTTCCAGGTTTTCCAGTGGCCTTATGCTCGGTACACTCTAAAATTACTTGTATTCTATTTCCTTTTTTAGCCATAATATTAAATACTTAATGTTCCTTTCTCTTTAGCTTTTTTTAATACAGCAGAAATACCATATTTATTTATTGACTTTAAAGCGGAAGAACAAACTTTAATTTTTATCCATTTGTCTTCTTCTGGTATATAGAATTTCTTAACGTGTAGGTTTGGATAAAACATTCTCTTAGTTTTATTATTAGCTTTAGATACGTTGTTTCCAACTCTTGCTCTTTTACCAGTAATTTGACAAACTTTTGACATTTTTTTTTAATTAGCACGCAAATATCGTAAAACTGAAAAGAATAACAAATTTGATCAATGTTTTTTATTTTTTGTATATCTAGTATTTTTGGAACTAAAACAAATAAGATATGATAGCAAATAGTCAGGATGCAATAAAATTAGAAGATAAGTATGGGGCTCACAATTACCATCCTCTACCCGTTGTTTTATCAAAAGGAAAGGGTGTCTATGTTTGGGATGTAGAAGGAAAAAAATATTTTGATTTTTTATCTGCCTACTCTGCAGTTAACCAAGGCCACTGTCATCCAAAAATTATAGAATCTCTCATTCGACAAGGGAAAAAGCTTACACTTACATCTAGAGCATTCTACAATAACGTACTTGGTGAGTACGAAGAATACATAACTAAATACTTTGGCTACGATAAAATTCTACCTATGAACACTGGGGTTGAAGGCGGTGAGACGGCAAATAAATTAGCTAGAAAATGGGGTTACGAAAAAAAGAATATAAAAGAAAATCAAGCTAAAATCATTTTTGCTCATGGAAATTTTTGGGGAAGAACTCTTGCTGCAATATCAACATCCGATGACCCACTGTCCTATAAAGGCTTTGGTCCTTACATGCCTGGATACGATTTAGTTCCTTACAATGATTTGGGTGCACTTGAAGAAAAATTAAAGGATAAGAATGTTTGTGCTTTTATGGTTGAGCCAATTCAAGGTGAGGCAGGTGTTGTTGTTCCAGATGAAGGCTATCTTAGCGGAGTTAGAAATCTTTGTGATAAGTATAATGTTTTATTTATAGCAGATGAAGTTCAGACGGGAATAGCTCGAACAGGTAAAATGTTAGCTACTGACCATGAAAATGCAAGACCCGACATATTAATTTTAGGGAAAGCTCTCTCAGGAGGAGTATTGCCTGTATCAGCTGTGCTAGCTGATGATGAGATTATGATGTGTATTAAACCCGGAGAACACGGCTCTACATATGGTGGAAATCCATTAGCATGCGCCGTTGCAAAAGCCGCTCTAGAAGTAGTTAAAGAAGAAAAACTTGAAAAAAATGCTCATAATATGGGAGTTCTATTCAGAGAAAGGTTAGAGTTACTAAAAAATAAGTTTCCAATAGTTAAATTAATAAGAGGGAAGGGGCTATTAAATGCAATGTTAATTAACGACTCTGAAGAAAGCTCTACAGCTTGGGAAATTTGTTTAAAAATGAAAGATAATGGATTAATTGCCAAACCAACTCACGGTAATATTATTAGGTTTGCTCCTCCTCTTGTCATATCCAAAAATGAGATAAATGAATCTTGTGATATTATTGAAAAAAGTATTACAGAATATTTAAATTCTAATTAAATAGGTTATCATCTCTTTCGATCATTAATATCGAAGATTGAGGGACAATAAAATATTTTTCTCCTTGATACATAACCTCATAAGCCCCTCCCTGTAGAAAAACTGCAAGATCTCCTTCTTTAACTTGTAGAGGTACATACTTTACTTTTTCTTCATCTGACTTCCAAGGCTCATCATTGTCGAGCGCCAGGGGTATAGGATAACCTGGACCAATTTTAACCACATAACCATACTGAATTTTTTCTTTTTCTCTAACACCAGGGGGTAAATAAAGCCCACTATCTGTTCTCTCTGATTCTTTTCTGGGTTTAACAAGAGCCCTGTCTCCAACAACATTTATTTTATCTAATGAGTTAATTTTTTTTTCCATAGTCATTATTTACTCTGATCTCTCAATCAGTTTAGAATTAATTTTTTTACTAGCTTTAGCACCCAACTCCTTCAATCTTTCTGTTTTCCTCACTAGATTATCTTTCCCTTCAGTTAGTTTTCTCATAGCTTCCTCATAAGTGCTTTTAGTTGAGTTTAAATTATTTCCAACTTTAATTAAATCTTCAGAAAAAGATTGAAATTTATCGTAGAGAGATCCAGCTTGTCTTGCAATTTCTATAGCATTTTTGTTTGCTTTATCTTGTTTCCACATATATGCCACTGTTTTTAAAGTTGCGAATAGAGTTGAATTTGTTACCATTACAATATTTTTATCAATTGCTTTATTATAAAGGCTAACATCCTCAAGTACAGCAAGCTTAAATGCAGGTTCATTCGCCATGAACATTAGAATATAATCCGGTTGATTTATATCAAGGTCTTGATAATTTTTATTTGATAAGGTTGTTATATGGGTATTGATACTTTTAAGATGTTCTTTTAAAAAATATTTCTTTTCTTCTTTATCATCAGTATTATAATAATTTACGTATGCTACTAAAGAAACTTTAGAGTCAATAACAATACACTTATTCCCAGGAAGCTTAACAACATAGTCAAGTCTCTGGTTATCCATATTTTCATTTTTTAAATTTTTTTCTTTTTCGTAATGGATGTTTTTCTCTAAACCAGCCGCATTCAATATTGTTTCCATTTGTTGCTCTCCCCAGTCACCCTGTGTTTTACTTTCCCCTCGTAATGCATTTGCAAGATTGTTTGCATCATCTCTCATTCGTAATGTCTCACTCTTGAGATGATTGATTTCTGTTTTTAAAACAGCATTAAACTCAAGAGCATCTCTGTTTGAGTTCTCAACTTTTTTTTCAAATCTTTCAATATTCTCTTTTAAGGGGTTAAGTATAGAAGAAATATTTTCTTTATTGAGTTCCGACATTTTCTTAGTCTTCTCGTCAATAATTTCATTAGCAAGATTCTTAAACTCTAAAGTCAAAATTTCCTTTAGTTGATTTATTTCTTGAACTCTTTTCTCAGGATCCTCAGAAATAGGTTTATTTGAGTTAAGTTTATACAGTGTATATCCTAATGTTGAGAGTGTAAGAGCGCTAACTAAAAGAATGAGAATATCCATTATTCAAAAATAAATAATATTTAGTACTAGTTATGAATTATATTCTTCTACAGGTATGCAGCTGCAGAAAAGATTTCTATCACCATGTGCGTTATCTATTCTGCCAACTGAGGGCCAAAATTTATTATTAGATGTGAAATCAAGAGGAAATGCAGCCTTCTCTCTGGTATACGGAAATACCCACGAAGAAGAAGTCACAACTTGTGCTGTATGTGGAGCGTTTTTTAAGACATTATTCATCTTGTCATACGTTCCATTTTTTATTTCTTCTATCTCTTTTCTGATCTCAATCATAACGTCACAAAATCTATCAAGCTCCTCTTTTGTTTCACTTTCTGTAGGCTCAATCATCATAGTTCCAGGTACAGGGAAAGAAACTGTAGGAGCATGATACCCAAAATCCATTAATCTTTTGGCAATATCTTCTACTTCTATATCAGCATCATTTTTAAACTCTCTACAGTCAATAATAAATTCATGAGCACTAGTGCCATTTACACCTTTATATAAAACCTCATAATGATTTTGAAGTCTTGCCCTGATGTAATTAGCGTTAAGTATAGAGAGCTCAGTGGCATGTTTTAAAGCTTCGGAACCCATCATTGAAATGTAAGCATAAGAAATAGCTAAAATACTTGCACTACCAAATGGAGCACTTGAAACTGGAGTTATATTTGATTTATCATAATTAGCAAAAATATTTCTAGGAAGATATTTAACTAATTTTTCAACTACACCAATTGGCCCCATACCTGGGCCGCCACCACCATGAGGTATACAAAATGTTTTATGCAAATTTAAATGGCAAACATCAGCTCCAATTCTTCTAGGATTGGTTAGGCCAACCTGAGCATTCATATTTGCACCATCCATATATACTAGGCCGCCATTATCATGAATAAGTGCACACACCTCTAAAATCTTATCTTCAAAAACACCATGGGTTGATGGATATGTTATCATAAGACAACTCAGTTGATCAGAATACTGCTGACACTTTTCTTTTAAATCATCAATATCAATATTACCATGTCTATCACAAGATATGACCACAACCTTCATGCCTGCCATTATCGCAGAGGCTGGGTTTGTACCATGGGCAGATGATGGAATTAAAGCAATATTTCTATCATTATTACCCATGTCTTGGTGGTAAGCTCTTATAACCATAAGACCAGTATATTCTCCTTGAGCTCCTGAATTTGGTTGAAAAGAAATTGATGAAAATCCTGTGATCTCACATAACCATTCATTTAAACTTTGAATCATTTCACTGTATCCCCTCGCCTGATCAGAAGGAGAGAAAGGATGTAAATTCATTTCTTCCCATGTGACTGGTATCATCTCAGTCGTAGAATTAAGTTTCATAGTACATGAGCCAAGAGAAATCATTGAATGAACAAGAGATAAGTCTTTATTTTCAAGTCTTTTCATATATCTCAAAATCTCATGTTCAGTATGGTACTTGTTAAAGACTTCATGAAGCAAAAAGTCTGACTTTCTTTTTAAGGGTTCTGATAATTTATAATCAACATCATCTACATTATGTAAATTAATTTCTAGAGATTTATCTGAATGCTCAGAAAAAATATTGAGTATTTCAAGTACATCTTTAATTTGAGTGGTTTCATCTAATGATATGCCTATATGATTTGTTTCGAAGATTCTAAAATTAATTTTTTTACTATCTGCTGATTTCTGTATCAGCTTTTTTTGTTCAGCAGAAACTTCAATTTTAAGTGTATCAAAAAAATCTTTATTTTTTTGACTATATCCCAAACTTATAATCCCATCTTCTAGTAACTGTGAAAGTGATGCTATTTTTTCAGCTATTTTTAATAATCCAGCTTTACCATGATAAACAGCAAACATGCCAGCCATAACTGATAAGAGAACTTGGGCTGTACATATATTTGATGTTGCTCTATCTCTTTTAATGTGTTGTTCTCTTGTCTGGAGAGCCATTCTATATGCATTATTACCTGAAGAATCTAAACTAACTCCAATAATTCTTCCTGGTATATATCTTTTGAAATCTTCTTTTGTAGCAAAAAAAGCGGCGTGAGGTCCTCCATAACCCATAGGAACACCAAAGCGCTGAGAATTTCCTACAACAACATCGGCTCCCATCTCACCTGGAGGCTTGAGAATTACCAAACTCATTAAGTCACTAGCTAAACATGAGAAAATAGAATTTTTTTGACAGTTATCTAATACTGACGACATATCATAAACATTTCCATCAGAATCTGGATACTGAAATAAAACACCAAAAAAATCATTATCAAAGCTGAAATTATCAACATCATCAATTACAAGCTCAATGCCTAAAGGTTCAGATCTAGTTTTTAATAGTTCAATTGTTTGGGGAAAGACTTTACTTGAAACAAAAAACTTATTAGCATCTTTTTTTACTCCTTTCCTTAATCTAAAAAACATTGTCATAGCCTCAGCTGCTGCAGTACCTTCATCAAGAAGTGAGGCATTAGATATTTCCATACCAGTAAGATCACAAACCATTGTCTGGTAATTAATTAAAGCCTCCATTCTTCCTTGTGCTATTTCAGCTTGATAAGGAGTGTATGCAGTATACCAACCTGGATTTTCCAGAATATTTCTTTTAATTACAGTGGGAGTAAAACAATCATAATAACCTAATCCAATATATGATTTATACTTTTTATTTTTTGAAACTAACTTTTTAAATCTCGATAAAAACTCATTTTCAGTTTGCGGATTCTCCAGTTTAAGGTCATGCTCTAATCGAATAGAACTAGGAATTGTTAAATTGATTAACTCATCTAGAGATTCTACCCCTATTTTTTTCAACATTAACTTCTGGTCATCAAGAGTAATTGAATTATGTCTTGAAGAAAATTCATCTGAATTATAAGAAATTTTTGACATATTAAGAGTAAAAAAAATTATACGCAAATCTAAAAACAAAGTTGAAAAATAAAATTGAATCTAGTAAAGAATATGGATAATATGGATTAATTAAATTTGTAGTAATATAAAATATCCAATGAAGCCCATACTTATTAAAAATGCTACAATAATTAATGAAAATACTAGAAAGAATGAGGACATTTTAATCAAGAATAAGAGAATTGATAAAATAGGTAATAATATAAATGTTGACATTAATTGTAAAGAAATAAACGCAGAGGGATTATATCTAATACCAGGACTCATCGATGATCAAGTACATTTTAGGGAACCTGGACTAACTCACAAAGGAAATATTTATACTGAATCTATGGCAGCAGTTGCTGGAGGTGTAACCTCCTTTATGGAGATGCCTAATACAGTACCTAATGCTATAACTATTAAAGAATTAGAAAAAAAATATGATGTAGGTCAAAAAAACTCATTTGGAAATTTTTCTTTTTACCTTGGAGCATCTAATAATAACTTGGAAGAAGTTAAAAGACTAGATAGAAATAATATTTGTGGTGTAAAAATTTTCATGGGATCATCAACTGGAAATATGTTGGTTGACAGAGAGAAAGCTTTGAATGACATCTTTAAATTTTCAGAGGTAATTATCACAACTCACTGTGAAGATGAGTTTACCATTCAAAAAAACTTAAAAAAAGCCCAAGAAAAGTATGGAGATAATATACCATTTAACCAACACCATATTATTAGATCTAGAGAGGCGTGTTATAAATCTTCCTCTCATGCTATATCACTAGCACAAGAACATAATTCTAAACTGCATATTCTACATATATCAACAAAAGAAGAGTTAGAGCTATTTGAAAAAATTCCATTAAAAAATAAAAACATAACTTGTGAAGCATGTCTACATCATATGTGGTTTTCAAATTCAGATTATGATGAATTGGGTAGTAGAATTAAATGGAATCCTGCAATAAAAACCTCAGAAGATCGAGAAGCTATAATTAAAGCTGTTAATGAAGGAGTAATTGATGTTATTGCAACTGACCATGCGCCACATACAAAACAAGAAAAATTAGGAAAATATTCAAATGTGCCTTCAGGAGGTCCTCTAATTCAATATTCTCTTCCAATACTTCTTGAAATGAACAAAAAAAACAAAATATCTATTGAAAAAATTGTTGAGAAAACCTCACATAATGTAGCTGAACTATTTGAAATAAAAGATAGAGGATACATTAGAGAAGGTTATTTTGCAGATATAACATTATTCGATCTAGAATCTAAAACTTATGTAAATGAAAATAATATCCTATCAAAATGTAAATGGAGTCCATTTGAAAACACAAGTTTTAACTCTAAGATTATCCACACTATCGTTTCTGGAAATCATATTTATAAAGACGGGTTAATAAATGGAGATCCTTCGGGTTTTAGAATGGAATTCAATAGAGATTAGAAAATTTGTCTTAGTAATAACATTATTCTAGATTTGCTGATTCAAAATGGTGGTTGTAGTTCAGTTGGTTAGAACGCCTGATTGTGGTTCAGGAGGTCGCCGGTTCGAGTCCGGTCTTCCACCCTTTTTTCTTACAATGCTTGCACTTCTCTTAGTTATAAAGATATAAAATCTTGGCACTTATTTGGCACCTTTGATTAATCAAGTTTTTTTCAAGAATTAAAAGGCCTTTAAGCTAAAGGTTATGTTTTGTCAAAAAAAATATCTCATACAACAGATGAACCTATTGATTTTAGATATTTTTAAAAGATATCATCAAAGTATTTTGCTTTAAATAATTTTTTAGATGAAGTATATCGAGGACCTTGTAAATGAGTCATCTTATTTGTTAAAATGTTAACTGTTTTATAATACTATCCAAGGTTTATCTTTAGATTTTTTGTTTATCTCTTTAGTTAGCTTGTAAATACTCATTAGCCTTTCAGCTTCTTTTCTTTTACCTACTTGAATTAATGCTAAACAACTATGTACTATTCCCATATCTCAAACCTACAAACATCTGACCTAAAAATCAATTATTAGAAATAGTGGGGTCTTTTGGTTTATTTTAAGTTTAATATTCTTTTAAACGTTTTGATTTCGCATCTATAAAAGTTTTTGAACTTAAGTAATAATTTTTTCATTATTGACAGTTAGAATTTAATCTATACAAACTATATTCAGGCATTTCAAAATATGCTTCACCACCATCACATTCAAATGTCACAGGAGTTATCAATTCATTGCCAAAATGTAAATCAACAGTCAAAATATTATCTTCAAATGTGTAAGGATTGGTTCTAGGTAAATGATTTCCATCATTAGCTTCATATGAGTTATATAATGCATTACAATCACCTTCTATACAATAGTAAGTATAGCGCACCCCATCCTCATAGAGATACATTGTATTGCCCTCAGGCACAGTTCCTTCTATAAGCCATTTACCTTCAATTGAATAATTTGGTTCACTTATTATTTCTTCATCATCACTACAAGAAAAAACAAGTGGAATAAATAGTAAGAGTAGTAATATTCTCATAGTTTAAATCTAATAATATTAACCTAAAAAGCAATGTTATATGATTGTAGATTTATTTAAGATATCAATTAGATGTATCATATAATTAAAACCCTTAAGAATTTATTCTCAAATAATTTTCAATTTCATTTCTTAAGACCAATAATGTTTTATTATACTCTTCCAAAAAGAAGTTTTTAACAAACATAGTCCTAGATTTTGTTTTTATAAATGCTTTCAAGCTTAAATCATTATTTATTTTATCTCTTAACATATCATAATAATTTTCAAGGGTTACATTATTTTCAGCTATTATTACCCGAGGATAATTTTCAATAAGATAAGCACTAATTTTTTGCTGAATAGTTTTTTCATCATCTACATTAGCTCTTATATAGTAATAAAAAGTGTTATTAAGCTTACTTAATAACTGTTTAATTGAATCTGAATCAACAAACTTTAATGTTCCTTCATTTATAATTGAATTATATCTATCCATTGGTGGTCGAAAACCCCGGTAATCAATTATAGCAACTTCTATTTCGAAAGGAGTTTTAACTAATGCTTTAATACTATCAAATTGTCTTTTATTGCTGTCAATCAAATAACTTATTATATTACTATCCTTATCAAATACAACTTTTCTTTCTTTACAATAATCTTCAATTTCATCTAATTCAATTTTAAGATTATTTAAAACTTTAAACATCTCTTCCTTATTTTGAAGATTTTCTCTAAACTCTTCAACCCAAAATGAAGCGCTCACACCAGAGAGAATAACAATAAATTCTATGAAATATTTGAAAAGATTATTTTGTTTCATTATAATAAATAGAGCTCATCAAATAAAATTAATTCTTTTCATTCATTTTTTGAATAGATAAGTCCCTTTCAAAAGCTCTCTTTTTAGCAGCTCTTTTAAATGGGATAGATATTCCATAATCTATTGCTCCAATTGATAAAAAGCTTATTCCAAATATAACACTTAGCCCCCTGCCCATTCCATCTTGAGCAGGTGCAGTAATTATTAAAAGAGTCCCTGCACCTCCCCACAAATATCCAATTGATCTAAATATAGAACCAATTACATTGTTTAATTTACTTTTTTTATGAAGAGCCAAAACTTGATAAAGTTTTAGCTCATTATAATCTCTGGTCTTTATATCTAATCCTAAATAATAAAGATTTAAGCTATCTCTATATGAAAACTGATGTCTGTCCGTTTTCAAAAAATTTTGTCCAAATGATGTATTTGAAATTAGAAAGAAAAAAATTATATAGAACAATCGCAAAATGAATAATTATAATACTCCTTGATTTTGAGCATCAATAGTTACATCGCCAGAATTGACTTGAAGTAATTGATCAAGCATAGATTTCATGTCAAAAAAGTCATGTTCCTTAGCAATTTTACCATTTATCATTGTGACTAAAGTTGTTCCTGAAAGATCTAACTTATTTCCAGTAGGTGGGATTCCAAAAAACTCTCCAGTATGAACACCTTTAAAATTCCAGTATTTCATTATTTTATCTCCTTGCCCGAAAGCATCAACAATTGTAAATTCAA
>JAYPDR010000035.1:0-16091 GCA_038125345.1 Marinoscillum sp.
TTATTAAGTAATGATTACAAAAAAAAATTTATATCAAGTCTACAATAGATTAATTCAAAATAAAGAAATTGTAAATTCATCTTCAATAAAAAGTAGAATTAATAACTTAAAAAACTTAAAAAAAACTTTATTATCGCACAGAAATGAAATCAAGGAAGCTTTATTTAAAGACTTTAAAAAAAATTCAATAGAAGCTGATCTTACTGAAATCTTTCCTGTTATATCGGAGATTAATTTCAATATAAATAATCTACTTAAATGGAATAAAAAAAAATATGTAAAAACTCCATTAACATTAGTTGGATCAAAATCTTACTTAAAATATGAGCCAAAAGGATTAGTACTTATTCTAACCCCTTGGAATTTTCCAATTAATTTATCACTTGTTTCATTAGTTAGTGCAATAGCTGCTGGAAACTCAGTAATTTTAAAACCATCTGAAATAACATCAAATACATCCATTATAATCAAAAAAATAATTAATACTACATTCAATGAAAACGAAGTTGCTACCGTATTGGGAGGTGTTGATGTAGCCGAAGAATTACTTAGATTTAAATTTGATCATATTCTGTTTATTGGATCTCCAACAATCGGTAAAAAAGTAATGAAATCTGCAGCTGAAAATCTTTCTTCTATAACTCTTGAACTAGGTGGAAAGTCACCAACTATAATTGATAGAAATATAAATTTAAAAAAAGCAGCAAAAAGAGTAGTATGGGCAAAATTTATTAATAATGGACAAGTTTGTATTGCCCCAGATTATATATTTGTTCACCATGGTGTTAAGGTAACATTTATAAATTTTCTAATTAAATACATTAAAGAGTTTTATTCTGAAATGGCTATTAATTCAAGTTCTTATTGCAGAATAGTTAATAAAAGTCATTTCAATAGAATTAAAAATTTACTTGAGGACGCAATTAATAAAAAATCTAAAATACTATATGGAGGTAAAATCAATTCTCAAGAAAATTATATTGAACCAACTCTCTTAGAAAATATTAGTGAAAAATCTAAAATATTTGATGAAGAGATTTTTGGACCAATTCTTCCTGTATTTGAATATAAAGAGATTGAAGAAGTAATTTCATTCATTAATAAAAAAGAGAAGCCATTAGCTTTATATATATATAGTAAATCAAAGAAAAATATTAATAAAATTCTTGAACATACATCTTCTGGAGGTGTTTGTATAAATCATAGCACATTACATTACTCTAACAATAATTTGCCATTTGGGGGTGTTGGAAATAGTGGTTTTGGTAGATGTCATGGTGAGTATGGTTTTAAAGAATTCTCTAATACCAAGAGCATATTTGAACAATTTTCAAGTTTTAGTCCTTCTGATCTACTAGTTCCACCTTATAATAATCTTAAAAAAAATATTGTTAATTTTTTAATAAAATATCTTTAATCTTCTTCTCTTAGTTTTCTCTCAATATCTCTCTGTTTAATTGTCTCTCTCTTATCAAAAGATTTTTTTCCTTTTCCTAGTCCTAATTCAACTTTAATATAACCTCTAGAATTTATAAATAATTTGATTGGAATTAATGAAAGTTTTTTTTCTGATATCTTCTTCTTTATCTGATTAATTTCTTTTTTATTAAGTAAAAGTTTTCTATCTCTCTCAGGCTCATGATTATTAATATTTCCATACAAATACTCCTTTATAACCATACCTTTTATATATATCTGATCATTATGAATTGTACAATAAGAATTAGAAAAATCTATAGATGCATTTTTAATTGATTTGATTTCTGTCCCTTTTAATACAATTCCAGCATTATATTTTTCAGAGAACTGATAATTGAAACTTGCTTTTTTGTTTCTAATAGTTAAGTTATTAGCAGTCATCAAATTTTACTTTTAGAAAATGGTACAATATCATATTCACTAAATATTTTATCTTCATACATATAGGAAGCATAGTTTGCTATCATGGCAGCATTATCAGTACAGTATTCCATATCTGGAATGTTTAAATTAAAACCGATAGAATTTGATTTTATTATCATTTCTTCTCTTAATTTAGAATTAGATGCAACTCCCCCACATATTGACACTTCTTTGATGTTAAATTTTTTGATAGCTAATAACATTTTTTCAAGTAGCATACTAATTAATTTAGATTGAATAGATGCCGAAATATCATTTAAATTTTCCTCAATAAAAGATTTATTTTTTTTTAATTCATTATTAATAAAATAAAGAAATGATGTTTTAATTCCACTAAATGAGAAATCAAATCCATCAATTTTAGTATCAGGAAATATGAACTTTGATGGATTTCCATTCTTAGATAGTTGATCAATTATTGGACCTCCAGGATAATCTAATCCTAAAATTTTAGCACATTTATCAAAAGCTTCTCCAACTGCATCATCTCTAGTTTCTCCTACTACTATCATATCATCGTAGGATTTAACAAGAATTATTTGTGTATGTCCACCACTCACTAATAAAGTTAGAAACGGATAATTTATATAATTTTTATTTATAGTATGAGAAAATGCATGAGCTTTTAAATGATTAACACCAATTATAGGGATATTTAAAGCAAATCCTAATGATTTTGAAAATGATGAACCAACTAATAAAGACCCTAGTAATCCAGGACCCATAGTAAATGCAATAGCATCTAAATCTTTTTTTGAAATGCCAGCGTCATTAAGGGCACTTTCAACTATAAAAATTATATTCTTTTGATGAGATCGAGATGCTAATTCTGGCACAACGCCACCATATTTTTTATGATCAACCTGAGAAGAAATAATATTAGATAATATTTTACCATTAGATATTACGGATGCAGAGGTATCATCACAAGAAGATTCAATAGCAAGTATTGTATTATTCATTTCACAAAAATATATATACTTTTGTGATGTAAGTTGTCTTATCGCTTCATATTTTGAAGAGGAAAGTCCGGACAATATAGAGCATTATACTTCCTAACAGGAAGGTCTCATTTGAGAACAGAAAGTGCAACAGAAAATATACCGCCTTAGGGTAAGGGTGAAAAGGTGAGGTAAGAGCTTACCGATTAAATAGTGATATTTAATGCATTGTAAACCTTATAAATTGAAAGATCAAGTAATCTGAATGTTTTAAACTGATAGTTGCTCGCTATTATTTCAGATGGGTAGATCGATAGAACTTAACAGCAATGTTAAGTCTAGATAAATGATAAGAGTCTGATTTATCAGATACAGAATCCGGCTTATAAACTTACATTTTTTTTAAGTAAGTGAATAATTTTTTTCTTTGTATTCTGAGGAATTAGAGATTGAGGAATATGTTGGACATAATTTCCTTTCGCAAGATGAAAAAAGTAATAATAAAACTACAAGTATTTTTTTCACAATTAATTTGTTTTTCAAAGATACACAACTTTCTTAATTTTTTATAAACTTGATATTTCATGAAATTAAATTCTTTAGTAAACGAAAAAAGTGAATATCTAAGACAGCACGCAAATAATCCTGTAAATTGGTATCCATGGGGGGATCTGGCTCTAAATAAAGCAAAATCTGAAAATAAAATCATTATTTTAAGTATCGGTTACTCTAGTTGTCACTGGTGTCATGTTATGGAAAAAGAATCATTCCAAAATAAATCAATTGCTGACTATATGAATAAATTCTTTATATCTATTAAAGTAGATAGAGAAGAAAGGCCAGATATTGACAATATTTATATGGACGCTATTCAATTAATGGGAATTAATGGAGGATGGCCCTTAAATGTTTTTCTTTTACCAAATTTAAAACCATTTTATGGAGGAACCTATTTTAATCCAAACCAGTGGATTGGAGTTTTAAATGGTATTAAATCTGCATTTTCTTCTAATAAAAAAGAATTTGAAAAATCTTCAGAGAGTTTTACTAAAGAATTAAATACTTCCAGTGTGATTAAGTATGGCTCAGAAGATAACCACAGTATTAAATCTTTAGCATTTGAAATTAAATTAAAGTTTGATAAAAAATATGGGGGAATTGAAAGAATTCAAAAGTTTCCAATGTCAAGCTTATGGAATTCATTACTCTTTTATTCTTTAAGTTCTGGAGATAAGGAAATTTATAATCATGTAACTAAAACAGCAAATTCAATAATTGAAGGAGGAATTTTCGATCATATAGATGGAGGTTTTTTTAGGTACTCTACTGATGCAAAATGGAATATTCCACATTTTGAGAAAATGTTATATGATAATGGTCTTCTACTTGATTTTTTTTCTAATATGTTCTCATTAACAAGAAATAAATCATATAAATATATTATTGATGAAACTTATAGATGGATCCAAAGAGATATGACTCATGAATCTGGTGGATTTTACTCATCTGTTGATGCTGACTCAGATGGAGAAGAAGGTAAATTTTATTTGTGGAACAAAAAAGATATAAGAAAAATACTTAATAAAAATGAATATGATTATGCTAAAGAAGTATTTAATTTATCAAATTCAATTGATTATAAAGATCACATTATGCTAAAAAGAAAATTTAGAAATAATGATAAAGATGAGTTAATTAAAATAATTAAAAGAAAGCTTTTTACTCATAGAAAAAAAAGAATACACCCAAAAATTGATAAAAAAATTATTTTATCATGGAACTCAATTCTTCTGAAGGGTTTAATTCAAAGTTATTTAGTAATAAAGGATGAAAAGTATCTTAAAACAGCTTTAAAAAATGCTAATTTTTTAATTAATGAATTCATAAACAAAAAAAAACTAAAAAGGATTTATGGAATGAATCTATCTGCATTTCTTGAAGATTATGCTCATACCATTAGCGCATTTATTAAATTATACGAAGCAACAAATGAAATAAAATATCTTACGATTTCTAGAAAATTAACAGAAGACTCAATTAAATTATTTTATAATAAAAAAGAGTTTCTATTCAATTTTAGCGGAAAAAATAATGAAAAACTGATAGCAAATAAAATACAGATTTTTGATGATGTAATCCCATCTTCTAATTCAGTTATGTTTCATAATTTACTTATACTAGGAAAGTATTATAATGATCCTCTCTACCTAGAGATATTCAATAATATGTCAAAAAAACTAAAATTATTTTTAAATAATTATGAATTTTTATCTAACTGGATTTATGTTAATGAAGTTAATAAAGTAGGAATTTATGAAATTCAAATTTTAAATTCAAAAAATAAAAAAAATACAATTGATGAAATTAATTCTTGGTATGTTCCAAATAAAATCTATTCTATTAAAGAACCTAATTATGACTTCTCAGTTAATAAACTAAGTATTATATTGTGTCGTAATAATGTTTGTGATAGTCCAATTAGCTCTATCAATAAACTTAAAAATAAAATATATATTAAAAAGAACAGTTAATTAAGAATGAGACATTTAATTAATTTTTTTTTAGTTTTTGCTTTATTCTCATGTAATAATGATGAAAATATTTCAGAAGTACCTTCTATTTCATTTGAAAAATTAGAATTCAAAAAAAGTAATAACTTAAATTTTCAAGACTCTTTGATCCTTACTATAAATTTTATTGATGGAGATGGAAACTTAGGATTATCAAATGAAGAAAATAATTACCCTTATCACCCATACAATGCTATTATTGATCAAGAATTTAACTGGGTTACTCTCGGAAATAAAAACATAATTCCACCACTTTATGTATATGAGCCCAACGGCACATACTATCTATTTAGCAATGAAGATAACAGACCTACTTTCAATTGTGAAAACTACATAATAGATACATTAACTGGCTCTTCAAGACTAGATACTTTTTACATTAAAAAAAATGAAAATAATAAAAATATTTTTGTAGAATTTTATGTAAAGCAAAATAACTATTTTGAGATAATTGATTGGAAAAGAATTTTTGATAGTGAATATGGTTGTGGATTAGATTTTAATTCAAGATTTCCTGAACTTAATATTTCTAATTCATCTCAACTTCTTTCGGGAAAATTAAGATATGGAATGGTATCTTATGGATTTGAAATGATTTTAAAAAATAATATTTTCAAACTAAAAATATATATAAAAGATAAAGACTTAAATAATAGTAATATTATTGAAACCCCTGAGTTTACATTAGAAGAAATACTTTCAGAATAGTTTAGGGTAAGCTTTAGGATTAACCTCGTTAAATAAATTATATATTTTATCAAAAATTGTTTCACAATTTGGCTTAGAAAAATAATCACCATCTGTACTATAAGCTGGTCTATGATCCTTAGAGTGAATGGTAATTGGCTTAGAATCTAAATAATAGTATGCATCTTGATTTTCAAGCACTGCTTGCATCATGAAAGCAGTTGCCCCACCAGATACATCTTCATCAGCAAATACAACTCTATTTGTTTTTTTAATTGATTCAAGAATTTTATTTTTTTTATCAAATGGGAGTAAAGTTCTTACATCAATTACCTCACAGGATATACCTAATTGAGCTAATTGGTTTGCAGATTCTAATACTATTCTACACATTGAACCATAAGTTACAATAGTAATATCATTACCACTACGTAATATCTCTGGAGATCCAAACTCAACCGTAATCTTATCAAGATTATTAGGTAAATTTTCTTTTAATCTATACGCATTTAATGGCTCAATAATAATACCCGGCTCATCAGATAATAAAAGTGTATTATACATTCCAGCTGCTTCAACAAAATTTCTAGGCACTAAAACGTTTACTCCTCTTAAACTATTAATTAGAGTTCCCATAGGAGAACCGGAATGCCATATACCTTCTAACCTATGACCTCTTGTTCTAATAATAACGGGAGCTTTTTGACCACCCTTAGTTCTATAATGTAATGTAGATAAATCATCAGATAAAGTTTGAATTGCCCAGTACACATAATCTAAATACTGAATTTCAACTATAGGTCTAAGACCTCTCATAGCTGCACCAATTCCCTGCCCAATAATGGAGGCTTCTCTTATTCCTGTATCTGTAATTCTTAGATCTCCATATTTTTTTTGAATACCAGCAAAACCTTGGTTAACTCCCCCTATCATTCCTACATCTTCTCCAACTGCAAAAACTAGTGGATTATGTTTAAATGTTATATCAAAAAATTTATTGATAATTTCTCTTCCATCAATTAATTCAGGAGTTGATCCATAATCTGGCTTAACTTCTTTTATTTTTGATGTTGAAAAATCAGATTGACTATAAAGATGAGAACTATATTCATCTAAGTATTTTTTTTCTAATTCATTAATAAGGTTCATCAAATATATCTTACCTAAATTATTTTCATTTCTAATTATTCTCTGCACAAATTTCAACGACTTTAGAATATCTGCTTTTAAGGGTTGGAGAGTTGATTTTAAATCTTCTCTTACTTTAATAATTTCTTTCTTATTTTTTGGACTATTTTGAGCAACTCTGGTTATAATAGCTATTGAATCATCAAGATCATCTTCGATAGATTTACGATATGATTTCCATGAATTATCTCTTGATATTTTTACATTTCTTTCAGCTTCAATTTCAATTTCATCTAATTTTTGAGCAGATGTAATTTCATTTTTTAATATCCATTCTCTCATCTTTTTAATACAACAATAATCTTTCTCCCACTGAAGCCTTTCTTTTGTTTTATATCTTTCATGAGATCCAGAAGTTGTATGACCCTGAGGTTGAGTAACATCTTTAACATGAATTATTGATGGGACATGATCTTCTCTAGCTACTTTTACAGCCTTTGAGTAACAATCTAATAAGCCTTCATAGTCCCAAGCTTTTACAGTAAATAACTCAAATCCCTTTTCTTTATTAGAAGATCTTTGAAATCCAGATAAAACTTTTGATAAATCATTTCTAGTAGTATGATATTCTGATGGAACTGATATACCATACCCATCATCCCATATAGACATTACAACAGGAATCTGTAGTACACCACATGCATTCATTGATTCCCAAAAATGACCTTCTGAAGTACTTGCATCTCCAATTGTCCCAAAAATGACTTCATTTCCATTTATTGAAAAATTATTCATTTTTGTTAATGCTTTATTTTTTCTATAAAGTTTAGAAGCATAACCTAATCCTACAATTCTAGGCATTTGACCTGCTACACAAGACACATCACTTGCCGAATTCTTCATATCAGTAAGAGTTTTCCATTCACCAGAAGAATTAAGCATCCTTGTACCAAAATGACAATTCATCTGTCTACCTCCAGAGTGAGGATCATGTTTAATATCAGTATGAGCATATAACTGGGCAAAAAATTGAGCTGAGGTTAGCTGATCAATTGCCATCATAAATGTTTGATCCCTGTAATAACCGCTTCTAAAATCACCGTTTTGAAAAAATTTTGACATAGCAATTTGAGGTAATTCTTTACCATCTCCGAATACACCAAATTTTGCTCTTCCCATAAATACCTCTCTTCTACCTACTAAACTTAGGTGCCTACTTTCATTAATTAGATAATAATCATTTAATATTTCTTGTTTAGAAATTTTAAAGGTTTTATTGATCAAGAGATTTGATTCTTGCATAATAGAAATTCGATGCAAATATACACAAAAAGGAATTAAAATTATTTTTAAATTAACTTCTAATAAAATATAATTACATATTAATTAAATATTCAATATAATATTTTGATATTTATATATATATAAAATATTATTTTACAAAATCAATTTAATTAGAAATTAAAAAAAGAAGTAAAATAGTATTATTTTTTTATAAATAGATGATATTTGCATCAATGAAAATTGGAGTACCAAAAGAAATTAAAAATAATGAATTTAGAGTTTCGATAACTCCAGATGGAGTAAATGAACTAATCTCTAATGGTCATGAAGTCTATATAGAAAAAAGTGCTGGAATAAATTCAAGTTTTTTAGATTCAGATTATGTAGCAGCTGGAGCTATAATTTTAGAAGATAATAAACTAGTATATGATAAGTCTGATCTTATCTTAAAAGTAAAAGAACCCATTGAGCAAGAGTATAATTTAATAAAAGAGAATCAGATAGTATTTACCTATTTTCACTTTGCATCATATAAACCTCTACTTGATGCAATGATAAAAAGCAAATCAATTTGCATTGCATATGAAACTGTAGAAGATGAAAATGGCTCCCTTCCATTACTTATTCCTATGTCTGAAGTAGCAGGAAGAATGGCAACACAAGAAGGAGCAAAATTCTTAGAAAAACCTATGGGAGGAAGAGGAATTCTCTTAGGTGGGGTCACAGGCGTTCAACCAGCAAATGTATTAATTATTGGGGGAGGAATATCTGGAACAGAAGCTGCTAAAATGGCTGTTGGCCTACAAGCTAATGTGACAATTTTAGATACAAGTGAAAAAAGATTGTCAGATTTAAAAAAATTATTTAATGATAGTGTAAAATGCATTTTGTCCTCAAAAGAAACTATTGAAAAAGAAGCAAAGAAAAGTGATCTTATTATAGGAGCAGTTCTTGTAGCTGGAGCAAAAGCTCCAAAATTAATTTCAAAAGAATTATTAAAATATTTAAAACCAGGTTGTGTGCTAGTAGATATAGCTATAGATCAAGGGGGTTGTTTTGAAACTTCAAAACCTACTACGCATGAAAATCCAACATTCATTGTGGATAATGTAATTCATTACTGTGTAGCAAATATGCCTGGTGCTGTTCCATTTACATCAACAACTGCTCTAACAAATAAAACATTACCCTATTTAATAGAAATTGCAAATAAAGGCTGGAAAAAAGCTTCAATTGATAATAGTGAAATAAAATCAGGAGTTAATGTTATTAAAGGAAATATTGTTAACAAAAACGTTTCAGAAGCATTTGGATTAAATTATATTAATATCGATTCATTAATTTAACCTTCATATTTAGGGATAGATTTCTTAACAATAAAACTATTTTCTTTCCAATTGAACTCATAAACTATGTGATTCAAACCATTAGTAATCATCATAAATTTACTTTTATAGATTTTATTATATGTTGAAGATTGATCAATATGATTTCTATTCAATTTAATCTTAAAAGACTTACATTCAACTACCATGAAAGGATTTAACTCCCTATCTAAAACTAACACATCAGATCTTTTATTTAAATTGTTATACTTTAAAAAAGATTCTGTTATAATTAGCCCTTTTGGATAATCTAAGTCTTTTATTAAATAATTAACTAGATGTTGTCTCACCCACTCCTCAGGAGTCAGTATTACATATTTTTTTCTTAAACTATCAAAAACATAAGTATTTGAGTTTTTTTTCTTCAAAGAAAGAGAAGTAACAGGAAAATTTAACTTAATCATTAAGTTGATCTATTAATTTTAGTAAATAGTAAGAATATTAGACCTATAATAAAAAATAACATGAGAGCCAAAATACTTGTTCTCATACTTCCTGTAATACTTTCTATGTACCCATAAGAGAATGTGCCTACAACTACTGAAATATTATAAGTTATTGCATAAAAATTAAATAAGGAAGCATTTTCTTTACTGCCATTAGGAATAAGCTTAGAAAACGTTGATCTAGATAATGATTGAATTCCACCCATTAACATACCAACTGCAACTGCTAGTAAATAAAACTGATTTTCATTTGTAGTATAATACGCACTCAAACAAATAATAATCCATATTACAATCATAATAACTAACGAAAATTTATTTCCCCTTAGTTTAGAAATAAATGCAAAAAGATAAGCTCCTAAAATGGCTATAATTTGTATTATAAGTACAGTAAAAATTAATTTTGACTGATCAAGATTTAATTCTTTGTCACCAAAATATGAGGCAACAAGCATAATAGTTTGCACTCCCATACTATAAAAAAAATAGGAAAATAAATAAAGCTTAAGATTTCTGACACCATTTATATATTTCCATGCTTTAGCTAATTCTTTTGAGCCATATGATAATATTTCAAAAGAAATATTGATCTTTTCTGATTTTTCTGAAATATAAAATAAAGTGATTTGAGAAAAAATAATCCACCAAACACCAACAAGCAAAAATGTAAATTGAGTAGCTTCTTTAGAATTTTCAAAACCAAATAAACTATATTCTTGAATAATAATTAAACAAATAATTAATAATATAACACTTCCAACATAACCAAATGAGTAACCTCTCGCACTTACCCTATCAAAATTTTCAGAAGTTGTAATTTCTGGAAGGAAAGCATTATAAAAAACAAGGCTTCCTGTAAATCCTACACTTGCAAAAACAGAGCAAATAATTCCATATTCAATATTATCACCTTCAAAAAAATATAGTGACATACAAGATAATGATCCTAAATACATAAATGCCTTTAAGAAAAATTTCTTATTTCCTGAATAATCAGCAATACCAGATAATATTGGTTGAATTATTGTTAATAATAAAAAAGAAAAAGAAAGTGAGAAGGAATATAAAACTGAATTAACAATCTTAATTCCAAAAAAACTAACTATATCAGAACCATCTGCAGAAGTTGTAACTGAATTATAAAATATTGGAAATATTGCAGTGGTAATTACAAGAGAGTATACAGAATTTGCCCAGTCATACATACACCAGGCATTAATTTTTCTTTCAGATTTATTAAATAATCTAATCATAAATAAGAATTAGTAAATCTAATTCTTATTTTTTTAATTAGATATCAATTGCTTGTACTGAACTATAAAGAATTTTCCTTGCATTAGCTTCTCTAAGCTCTTGCTGCACATCAGAAACAATACCCATTTTAGCCTCAACATCAACTTTCAATGACATTGTAATTTGATCTCGTTCGGCCTCATTCAATTTATCTTTTTCTTGATTAACAAATTGAACGATTTCATCAACTTCAACGAAAACATCATTTACTTGAATTTTTGGTTCTTTACCAAAAAGACTACTTTGTTTAGGCTCACCGATATAAATATAGCTAACTAATGATTTTCTCTCTAATTTGGAGAGTTGAGCAGCTTTAGGTAATTTTTGTTTTACTAAAATATCAGTTTCTCTTAATACAGTAGTTACCATAAAGAAAAACAACAACATAAATATTATATCAGGCAACGCAGCTGTTGGGATATCTTGAGATGTATTTGATTTTTTTCCAAATTTTGCCATTAGTTTACAATTTTATTAGGTTCTGCAATAGATATAGCTCTAGGGATTCCCTGTCTAGCAGTTTGATATTTTCGATCTTGAACAGGATCATCCCTATCTAACTGTAAAAACTCAGCAGCCGAAAGGCCAACTCTTTCTCCATAAACATCATTATATGCAGCATTAACTTGATCTAAAACTTGAACATACAATTCATATGAAGTACCTCTATCTGCTTTAAATGAAACAACTGCCTCAGTTGGATCATCGGAATAATCTTTTCTTCTTCCATTCAATGACACATATGATTTCATTGAATTTGGAAGACTATTATAAATTGCAACACCTTCATCTCCAGGACTTCCAAAATTTAAGATAAAAACTTTAACCATTTCCCTTAATTCACTAACATCAGATAAAGGCTCGTCTTCTACTAGTAATTTATCTTGTGAATTAGCTAAAATTTTAAAGATATTTCTATCATTTTTAGTTACCTCAGGTGGAGGTTGATTTGGATCTGGTTTAGGTGGTAATAACATTGCAATACCCTTGTCATTGGCTATAGTAGTTGTTACTAAAAAAAATATTAATAACAAAAAAGCAATATCAGCCATTGAACCATTAGGAATCTCTGCTGTTGGTCTATTTTTTCTAGCCATTTTTAAGAGCTTTACTAATCTCTGAATAAATGATTCCAAGTATTGCTAAACCAGATAAAATATATACTAAGTTTAACATTCCACCAATGAATTTTGATAAAGACTCATCTACTCCAAATTCTACATAACTAGCATAAACCTCACTTCCAGAAATTAACCAGGCAACTAAAAATAACACTAAAATTGAGCCCAATCCAATTCCTGTTCCTATCAATGATTTTGGATTTTGAGATGCTATCCATATAGGAAAACCAAGTGCAAGCAAAGCTGCAACTAGGACCATGCCATATCCAAAATATAATATAACATCAACTAAATCTAAAATAACCATTACTTAGAAAGTTTATTTTTAACTAGAATATCAACTAAAGAAATAGAAGCGTCCTCCATAGTATTAACTAGGGAATCAATCTTTGAAACAAGATAATTATAAAATAGTTGAAGAATAACTGCAACAATCAAACCACCTACTGTAGTAAGAAGAGCTATTTTTATACCACCAGCAACAAGAGATGGTGACACATCTCCAGCTTCAGCAATAGCATCAAAAGCTCCGATCATACCTATAACTGTTCCCATAAATCCAAGCATAGGAGCAAGAGAAATAAATAATGAAATCCAAACCATACCTCTCTCTAATTTTCCCATTTCAACAGATCCATAAGAAATAATAGACTTTTCAACCATTTCAATTCCTTCAGAAGCTCTCATTAATCCTTGAACAAAAATAGAAGCAACCGGGCCTCTAGTGTTTTTACAAATTTCTTTTGCAGAGTTAACCCCATCTTTTGAAGAAAGAGCATTATCAATGTCAGAAAGTAATTTTTTTGTATCAGAAGTTGCTAGATTTAAAGTTATTATTCTCTCAATGGCAACTGCAAGTCCAAGTATTAAACATAATAGTACTATACCCATAAATTGCCAACCACCCTGTATAAATTGTTCTTTAATGGCGTAATGAAAGGATTGAGATTCTTCTACAACTTCTTCTTCCACAATTTCTTCTTCCACAACTTGAATTGTTGCCTCATCTACTATAGTATCAACTATTGAATATGAAGTATCCTCTTGACCAATGTTTGTGTCAACAGATTCGTCTTGAGAATATGAAATGTTATATGTCAGAAGACTAAATGATAATAAAAAAGTAAATAATTTTTTCATAGTTTAATGTGTTATTTTTAATAGAGTGTTTCAAAATTATAATTATTAATATTAATATAAAAATCTACAAGAGATTAATTTTTTATAAAAAAAAATGCAGAGAGGAAGGGATTCGAACCCTCGATACAAATTACTCTGTATACGCACTTTCCAGGCGCGCGCCTTCAACCGCTCGGCCACCTCTCTAAATATTTTCAAACAACTAAATCAAACAAATTTATAGCATTTTGAGTAGTAATTTTTGCAATAGAATCAATTGGTATCGAAGTTATTTCAGATAATTTTTTTGAAACAAAAATTAAATTAGAAGGTTCATTAGTTTTCCCTCTTCTCGGCTCTGGAGATAGATATGGACTATCTGTCTCTAAAATAATATGATTTAGATCAATCTTAGAAATAACTTCTCTAACTTTAGAATTCTTAAAAGTCAAAATCCCACCAACACCTATTTTAAAACCAAGATCAATTATTTGATGAGCTTGATCTAAAGTTCCATCAAAACAATGAAAAACTCCTTTTAACTTTTTAGAAAAGTTTCTAATACAATCTAATGTTTCATCAATTGAGCTTCTTGTATGAACTACAATTGGTAAGTTATTTTCTAGAGCAATTTGGCATTGAATTTCAAAGGAAGTTATTTGATCATGTTTATTATCACTTGATCTATAAAAATCTAAACCGATCTCCCCGACTGCTATAGTTTTATATGATAAAAATTTAAATATTTCTACAATTTCATTTTTATAATTTTCAGTCACATAACAAGGATGTAGACCTAACATATGAAAACATATTCCTTTGTATTTTTCTGATATTTTCAACATGGAGGATAAAGTTTTTAAATTAATATTTGGCATTAATATTTTAGAAACTTTAGCATTTAAAGATCTCTTGATAGTATCATCAAGAATATTATGATATTCTTCTGAGTAGATATGAGCATGTGAATCGATAAAAGAGAGATTCATAATTTCAATAATAATTTTATAGCTTTAATATCACGAAATTACAAATTATATGTTTTTTTTTTATGGATAGAGAAAGTATTATTCTAGGACTAGATCCGGGAACCAATCTGATGGGATTTGGTGTAATTAAAACATCAAATAAATCAATTAATATTTTACAATATGGAGTGATTAAAATGACTAATGAAAAAAATCATTTAAGAAAACTGAAAATAATTTTCAACACAGTCAATAATTTAATAATAGAATTTAATCCTGATGAGATATCAATTGAATCTCCTTTTTTTGGTAAAAATGTTCAATCAATGCTTAAGTTAGGTAGAGCTCAGGGAGCAGCAATGATAGCAGGAGAAATAAATAATATTAAAATAACTGAATATGCTCCTAAAAAAATAAAACAATCAGTTACTGGAAACGGAAATTCTTCAAAAGAACAACTTTCTCAAATGGTAAAAAAAATATTAAATATAAAACCAACAGAAAAAGAAAAATTTGATGCAACTGATGCTCTTGGAGCAGCTATATGTCATTATTATCAGAGGTTCTCTAATAAAAAATCAAAAAAATCATGGAAAGATTTTATAAATTCAAACCCAGATAAGCTAATCTAAATTATTAACTATTTTTTTTTGAATATTCAAAAATTCCTCATGAGTTAAACTAATTTTTTTATTCGAAAAATTCATGTCTTTTTCATTTTTAAATGGAATTAAGTGTAAATGCGCGTGGGGCACTTCTAAACCAACTACTGAAACACCTACTCTCTTACAGTCAACGGATTTCAATAATGATTTTGATATTTTTTTAGAAAAAATCAAAATATCTTTTAAATAATCATTATCTAAATCAAAAAAATAATCGATTTCTTTCTTGGGAACAACAAGACAATGACCTAATGTTAGTGGATTTATATCTAAAAAAGATATAAATTTTTCATTCTCATTTAAAATATATGCCGGTATCTCTCCATCAATTATTTTAGAAAAAATTGATTTCATACTAAAGAGATATATCTAAAACCTTAAATTTAATCTCACCTGAAGGTACATTTATTGAAACTACCTCTCCTATTTTTTTTCCTAATAATCCTTTACCTATTGGTGATTGAACAGATATTTTACCTTCCTGTAGATTAGACTCCTCTTCAGAAACGATAGTATACTTAAATTCTTTATTTAAATTAATATTTAAAATTTTTACACAAGATAAAATAGATACTTTATCAG
>JAYPDR010000036.1:0-15864 GCA_038125345.1 Marinoscillum sp.
GTTCACCAGCAAAAAGAGGATGGTCAGTAAAGTGTAGAGCAGGATCGGCTTGGCTAGCAATAAATCTTGCACGACATAGCTTAACTGCATGCAGCACATCAAAGCGCCCAAGAGGTAGAAGCCGAGTAGGCCATTCATGCCGTCAATGAAGTTACAGCCGTTGGCCAGCGCGATGAGGCACAGGGTAAAGAAGGCAAAGCTGAAGGCCGTGTAGTGAAACAAGTCAGATATGATGATGATATGGTCGACCACCGGGAGCGAAGATACAGCATACATGATCAGCGCTGCGGCTGAGAGTGCTAGGCCTAAGAGGCGTAATTTAAAATTAACGTTGTGCATCAGGTCCTCCTTGGTGGTGATTAACATCATGGGCACTAAGCATAGAAGGGTTGCTTGGAGTCTATTAGCAAATAATAAATTAGAAAGGAAGAAGCTGTAGATGCCTAAAAACATGAAGATAATAAGGCCACCGAGCCTGGGGGTCTCACCCTGATGGACGCGCTGCTTGCCCTTATAGTTAAGGGATTGTCTGGCCAAACTCTTGTTGCTAGACCAAACTTTCAGGGTTAAAAAGTACAACATAAAAAAGAAAATAATGCTCAAATTCAGGTTGGTAATATTAAAAAGATTAATGGTAGAAATTATATATTCAAGCATGTCAGTGTTATTTTAAGATAAATTCATAATCCTTTAAATTTAAAACTCATTTCGCCTTAATGGAGTAGTCTTTAAAAAAACTGCCATTATGATTAAGTATAACGAAGCATTTAAAATATTTAGCGTTAGGTGTCGTGTCACAAAGCTTAAATAAAATAGTATAGATAGCATTATAATTAATAACATCCAATGTTTTAATTTAAATAACTTAAACAAGCAATATCCAATAGTACCCACAACCAGAGAAAATAAAAATAATCCATTTTCGGCAAGGACTCTAATCCAAAAGCTATGGATATCAAATGCAGGGTTGTTGTAGGACTCCCAGCAGTACGACCTGAAGTCAAAAATGTGAGCTAGCTCATAGCCATAGGGCTTTACCCAAAAACCAACACCTAGCCATGGATGAGCTTGGAAACTCTCGTAAGCTCTCAGCCATGGAAAGAATCGCTTGGTAAACCCACTACCCCAGCCCCTAGAATCAGAGGATAAATAAAAAATATGATGGTCAATAAAATTAAAAATAATTTCATAAAATGGGATGATTAGCAAAAAAATACCAATGAGTAAAATAACGAAATTTTTTTTATGAATAAAAGTTAAATTAAAAAACCATCTCAAGGTCATCAATCCCAGAATTATTAGAACTGCAATAACCCCCGCTCTATTCTCCAAGAGAATTAGAAAAAGTAATGTAGCGACAATAATAAGAGCTTTCACCCAGTTTGTTTTTATAAAAAGCACCCCAAAAAAAAATACCAGCAATACTTCACCGACAAAGTGCGGGCTCGCCCCAAAAGGTGAAGGCCTTAATTCGGGATGATCGTATTCCATTAAAAAGGTTTTTAAGAGCAAGGTTATTAGTAAAGGTGCGAGCATAATAGAAATGTATAGGAGGAGTGTTTTTATGCTTTGATTATTTTTTAAGCTTAAAAACATGCCGAAACTGAACAAGAGCATAGTCATATAAGCCACATGCACAAATAGCACTGGCAACCTTACTAGGTCTGACTCCAGTCGGCCACTGTAAGCATTAATGATAGATGGAGTCATCCATGCAACTAAAAAAATGACCCAGAAAAGGATAAAACTTTTTGAGAAAAATAGATTTCTTGTTCGATAACAAAAATAAAAAAAAATAATTGAATAAGGTAAATAGGCAAATCCTTGGGTTATCGGCTGCATACCCACAAATGTTAGTATGTAGACTGGAAAAGTTATGGAGAAAGCTAAAAGCAAACGATCGAGATTATGTGTACACCTAATGCTCATTGTTTAACATTTTTTCCTTGAAGCAAGTTTGAAAAAGCTTGTCAACAACCATGACAACCGATGAGAAATATTTTTTTAGTCAAGCTCAATCACCTCTAATACGGGCAAAGGGAAAATCAACTTCATACCCTCAAACTTTTTGTTATTTATGAAAAAGTCTTTAAAATGCCAAGGCAAAATCAATAGGTAATCAGGATTCATGCCAAGCACTTCGTTTTCACTCTTAATTGGTATTTGAGTTCCTGGTGTGAAGCAATTAAATTTATTAGGATTCACCTCACCAACAAATTCAATAAGCTCAGAGCAAATATCAAAATATTGAAGCAGCACATTCCCTTTGGTTGATGCTCCAAGAGCATAAACTTTCTTGTTCTCTTTTTTTAACTTTTGTAATAGGTCAATTAATTCTTTTTTTGCTCTATTCACGCTATCAATAAAAAATTTAAAAGGGTTTCTATTAAAAAAAGTTTCCTCATTTGCTCTGAATAAATCAATTTTTGAATTTTTAGAAGTAAGCTTAGTGGTGGATTTTGCAAGAACGACCTGAAAGCTTCCGCCATTGACATCATTTAAATTTATATCAATAACCTTTAAATGAAGTTTTTTCGCAATCCAATCAATTTGTTTCAATGAATAATATTCTAAATGCTCCTGGCAGATAGTATCAAATGAATTTGTTTTTAACATCGAAGGTAGATAACTCTGCTCCATAAACCAAACACCATCATCAGCCAGAATATTGTAAATGTCTTGAGCAAACTGAAGGGGGTCCTCTAAATCATAA
This sequence comes from Marinoscillum sp., assembly GCA_038125345.1. Taxonomy (GTDB): domain Bacteria; phylum Bacteroidota; class Bacteroidia; order Cytophagales; family MED-G16; genus MED-G16. The sequence goes on from JAYPDR010000036.1 coordinate 2,714, forward strand.
AACATGGAAAAGGAAGTCACAATTTTGGCTTTTTGATTACCAAAAATTTTCTTGAAGTTAGCTTCATTAAAAAAATCAGTTACTAAATTTACATCAGGATGGTAGTGTTCTCTGAATTTCTCTGCTGACGGATCAATTCCAATCAACTGATAATTTTGATTTGCCAAAAAATTTAAACTTGTACCGTCATTACTTCCAATGTCGAGGACTATATCATTTGCTTTAAGTTTTACAATATGCTGGATATAGGTAATATTATTTTTTAAATGCTCAACCATGCTTGAATTTAAACCTGAACGGTAACCATAATTATCACCATACATTTCTTCAAGACTATAAGTTTGTTCCATTTGTACTAATTCACACTGAGCGCATTGAACAAGATCAACAGGACCTGATGGTATATCTTGATCTTTTTTTTTTGGGAAGATGCCGGTTAGATGCATCGATCCTAGGGAAAGTAAGTGAGTTATTTCAGACGATTTACATAAACGACAAGAAGATATTTTTTTATAAGTAGACAAAATAATTACTTCGAAAGGCAGTTAAGATCATAATCTATCATCTCTGATACCAAATCTTCAAAAGATATTTTAGGCTGCCACCCTAAATCTTTTTTAGCAAGAGTTGAGTCTCCTAGTAGTGTATCAACTTCGGTGGGACGAAAATATTTTTGATCAACAAAGATTCTCTCAATACCATCAATAAGGCCAATCTCTTTAATTCCCTTACCTTTCCACTGAATCGAAAGTTCTAATTTATAACAACATTGCTCAATAAACTCCCTTACTGAATATTGCTTACCGGTTGCAATCACATAATCCTTAGGTTGATTATTTTGTAACATGAGCCACATTGCTTCAACATAATCTCTAGCATGGCCCCAATCTCTCTTGGCATCGAGGTTACCCAAATGAAAAGACTCCTTAAGACCTCGTTTTATTTCGCATAGTGCTCTGGTAATTTTGCGAGTAACAAATATCTCTCCGCGCTTTGGGCTTTCATGATTAAAGAGGATGCCATTGCATGCAAAAATATTATAGGCTTCTCGATAATTGATAGTTATCCAATAACCATAGAGCTTAGCTGCTCCATAGGGGCTTCTAGGATAAAAAGGGGTTTTTTCACTTTGTGGCACTTCCTGAACAAGGCCAAACAACTCTGAAGTTGAGGCTTGGTAAAATTTAATTTGTTTTTCTTGATGTAAAATGCGAATAGACTCAAGAATTCTTAAAACACCCAAGGCATCTGAGTTTGCTGTGTATTCAGGTTCTTCAAAACTTACCGCTACATGACTCTGTGCGGCTAAATTATAAATCTCATCAGGTTTTATTTTTTGAATGACATTAGTAATTGATGAAGAGTCAGTTAAATCACCATAATGTAAAAAAAAGGTTTTACCATAAAATTCTGAATTAATTATGTGATCAATTCTTTGTGTATTAAAAATTGAAACTCTACGCCTAAGCCCATGCACTTCATATCCTTTAGATAATAGAAAATCAGCGAGATATGCACCATCTTGTCCTGTAATGCCAGTAATAAGAGCGACTTTAGTCATGATTGATCTTAGGTAAAACTTTGTATGTATATTCTTTTAACATGTATATATCTCTTTAAAATATTTTAATTAATTTATAAATTCACTTTTCTAGAAAATTTTTATACATTTCTTTTAATGTTCTAACTAATGATTTCTTGGGGCTCCAACCCAATTGTAGTAATTTTTTATTATTACCTTGCAAGGTATTCTCAAAAGAATTTTCATTAGATTGATTAAAACTATATTTAATATTCAATTCTTGTAGTAAAGGAGAAAATAATTGAGGTATTGTACTTGAATCACTACTGCAAACATTATATACAGAGTACTCCTCAGAATTACTCTTAGTCAATATTGTTAAATATGCTGAACATACATCCTCAACCGATAAATAACTTCTTTTTGAATGATTATTTCGAATATTTAATATAATTTCGGAAGAATTATTTTTTACTTGAGAGGCAATATTCTCCAGGAGCTGAGGTATAAAAAAATTAACCGATTGATGAGGCCCAAAATGATTAAAAGGTCTTGCAATTATTGTTTTATAGGAGGAGTTTTGAGATTTAAACTTTATTAATACCTCAGCCATTACCTTTGAGGTTGCATACTCATTCATTGGGTTAAGCGAGCTTAACTCAGAAAATTTTTTTGTTTTACTATACCCATAAACTTCTCCAGAGCTTACATAAAGATACGTTCCTTTAAAATTTATCTCATGTAAAGCTTTTAAAATATTATTATTACCATGAATACTTAAATCGTATAATTCTTTCTGAAAAATTTTGGCAGAATCAATGGTTGAATAACTGGCAAAATTAATTACATAATCTGGCAAAAAATTATTTATATTTTTTAATAAATTTTGATAATTGAGGACATTATCTGATTTATCATAAACTTTAAATAAATAATTTTTTGTATATAGTTTTTGAAAATGACGCCCAACAAAACCATCACCTCCAATTAAAAAAATTCTTTTTTTGTGTTTCATTTTTATAATATTTAGTATTTAAATAATCTATCGAACAAAACAGGAAATATTTATCTCATTCTATATTAATTAGAATAAAAACGTTGCATTGACAAAGAAGCCATAGACATTAAAGAAAATGTATGGTGTGATCCGCCAATTTTGTTTAAAACTGAACTGTCTGCAACAATTATTTTTTTTTGCCAATCATCCTTATTGGAAAAACTTCCAACATCGCTAATTTTATTTACAGTATTAAAAAAATGAATTCCCGAAACAATAGTTTTAATATCCAAGTCCTTAAATTTTGAATTTTGTACAACATTATCTACAAATGAATTAATTTTTTTCTCACTTACAATAATATTAAATTTATTATCTAATTCATAGACATTTGATGATTCAATTTGAAGGTATGTATTTGCCTTATTTGTTTTAAACCAATAACCGTACCGATTATAAAATGCTTCAACAAATAAGCCGGGAGACATTGATTTTATAATTGTGCTATAAATTTCTTTCTTAGTTCTTGAGTATACAGTTTTGTATTTTCCTAAAATTTTGGAATTTCTAAAATCAAATAATGAAGGCCTTTGATAACTCATAAATTCTTTACCTTTAATGGAGCTAATTTCAATATTTTTAAAATGCCCATATCTTGAGTATTCTGATTTAACAAATTCATTATTTGTAGAAATATTATATTGGCCATAACCTATAATGTGATTTCCAATCAATTTATTAATTTTACCCAACTGACTGTTATTTAAAATCTTAGCTGTCCCAATCGCACCTGCAGCAAGAATTACTCTATTTGCTAAATATTTTTGATTTTTTCCATAAATATTAATTACCTTCGACTCGTCAATATGCAAAACTTCATCAAAAAAAAGTTTAATATTTGCTCTTTCTTTTAATAAGTCATTTAAATTTTTAGATGAAATCTTTTTTTTTGGAATAAATATTTTTTGAAAACCAAATAAATTATTATTAATATTCTTTTCTGGATAAAAAAACTTAAAGAATTTAATATAAAAATCTAATTCGTCTGGATAATGTTTTAAGAATAAATTGCTAGACAATACTCCGTGCCAAGCATCTAATCCTCCGCCATATCTATTTATGTATGCTTTATCACCAAAAGAATCTCTTATATATTCACCCATATCACTATGTGATATAACAGCAATTTTTAAATTTGCTGGAGCAGAATGTAAACAACTTAATGCGACAGGACCTGACCCAACAACAACTAAATCGTAAATCATGCTATTTTTTCTCTTCTGAAATTATTTTAGTGAGAGCAACATAGCCATACCAAGGTTTTCCAGATAATCTTACAATAAAATCAAGAGGCCTTAAAATACAAGGAAACGGTATTGAGATTCTGATTAAACAACAATAAAATTTGTAAATAAAAGATTCGAAAAAAGAACCTTTAAAATCTAAAACATCAAATTTTGTTACCAACTGATCATTTAAATTGTTATTTATAAAATCACTGATCATTTTAAAAAAAACCTTGTCAGAAAGTATGCATGTTCCATAATAATTTACGTAATCATTTTTGCTGATAATAGTACCTACTCTAAATATAATTAAATTTTGTAAAGTTTTAGAAAAGTATTTTTCCTGTAATAACTTTATCTTAGGATAGGAGTAACAATTTGTTAAGTGATTTACTACAATCGAACAAGTACTTAACAGCAGTACTTTATTTTTTTTAATCTTAGTTAATAAACTTGTTAGTTTATTAAGAGCAGAGAGTGATCTAGGGTAGGAAAGAAATAAAATAAAATCATTTGGTTGAAAATTAAAAGAGGAAATATCCTTATGGCTAATAGCTAGGTCAAAAATTTCTAAGAAATCATTTTTATAATTTTTATATAGCTTAGAGTTTTTTCCTATAATAATTTTTCGCATTTTATTCATTAAATAAGTTATTTAAAACTGGGCTCCAGAATTTTTTATAAGCTAAATTTCCACCAAAAGTAGATTGATCTTTTATTAAAGATTTTTTTTTAATACTATTGTAATTATATTCAAGTATCTTTTTTGATATTGTTTCTGGTGAGTCGTTTAAATTGATCCTTATAGCAAGGTTATATTTATCTAATAAAGTTAAAAATTTTTCATACTTACTTACAATTAATGGGGTACCACTCATAAATGCATCCGCCGATACCCCGGAGAGTACATTAGGGCAATTAAATACATTCCAAATAAACTCAGTTTTAGCTAAAAATTTAAACTTTTCCTTCTGTGATTTTCCATATTTTTCACTTGGAAAGAAAATTGCTTCATAACCATATTTTTTTAAGATACTTGCAACTTGATTAAAAAGTTCTGGAGATCTTTCACGTTTAACATAACCAATAAAACCTATTTTTTTTGCAACTTTTAATCTTGGAGGTCTTTGATCTGAGTATAGGAGAGGAAGGTAAAAGTTAGCTTTAGCTAATTTAGTTTTTAACGATACAGCCCGTAAATCAGAAAGAAATTTAAAACATGATTCTGCTAAAAATTGAGTTAAAGCTAATAAAAAATTTACTTTTAAGGTTACAATTTTATGCTTGAATCCATCTGGTTCATGATAATAATAAATTATTTTTACGAAAAAAAATTTTAAAACAAGTGTTGAAAAAAAAGAAAATAATGAATTATCCCATACTACGCAACACGCTTCTTTTCTATTGTTTCTTTGAGATAGAAAGGTAATTAAATTATTAAAATTTGAAATAGATAAAAAAGATAATCTCTGTTCATTTTTATTTCCATACATTACAAGGGCATTGGAAATATCAAGTAATCCATGTTTTCTCTCGTTGCAAAGTGAAATTATGTAGTTTTTTTTAACAATCATATTTTAGATTTAATTTTTGCGATTATTGACAACAAAATAATTGATAATAGTTGCACCATAAAAGTTAATATATTTTTTGACGAATCATTGCTTTCACTTATGAATAAAATCAGACTTATAAATAAAATTAAACACATGACAATAAAAACTAACCTTATATATTTTTCAATATTAATATAAGGTAAAAAAATGCTAAAAATAATATAAAAATAAATTGGTAAGCGATTAATAAAAATAGAATTAAAATTTATGACATTAGCATTCACTAACACGAATATATAAGATAATCCAAACACCAAATAATGCCAAATTAAGCTATTGAATATTAATGAATTTGATGGTTTTTCTATATTTGCATAAAATGATTTTTCTTTAATATCTTTAGCTTGAAGAAGAAAAAAGATTATTACAATGCCAAAAAGGAGCTGATAGGAGAAATTAACAATATACAAAGCTTTATCTTCGCGAAAAATATACACTAAAGCAAGATTTAAGGCAGGAAACAATGGAGAAATTAATCTAATTTTATGTGGTGAGTTTCTTCCGGCGAGAATACCCATTAACCAAGCAATACAAATACATATAATGATATTAATGATCAAACCAAAGCATTTTATGTAAATATTACTTAAATCTAAAGTATAAAAAAATATATTAAAAGCTAAGGATGAAAAAAAGATGAGATATGAATAATTTAGGAATTTCTTATTGTAACTGATGCCATACTGCATTCTTTCGCTGACAGGAGTGGTGATTAAAGCACAAATACTAATATACGTTACAAAAAAAATAGCATCGTCAATATGATTATTTAATAGAACATCTCTAAAGACAGTTAAAATGAACCCGAGACCACTAAATACTAAGGCAAGTTGTAGGCTATATAATTTACTCAACCTAATACCCTAATTATTCTTTAACTTATTTTTCATCCAGCCATAACTATGAAGGCAAATATCTTCTAAATTATATTCAGGAATCCAGTTTAGTATTTTTTTTGCATTGGTTGAATCTGCATAACAAATACCGATATCTCCATCTCGACGATCACCAAATTTATAATCAATGTTAACTTTATTTATTTTCTGATAAGTGTTAATGACATCTATAACAGTCGAACCATATCCTAATCCTAAATTAAAAATGCTAAAAAAAGAATTTTTATTTAAAAGCATTTGTAGAGATTTATAGTGTCCGTTTGCAAGGTCACTTACATGAATATAATCTCTAATAGCTGTTCCATCAGATGTATTGTAATCATTACCGAAAATTGTTAGTGTTCCAAGATTAAAAGCAGATCTTGCAATCAAAGGCATAAGATTATTAGGTATACCTATTGGATCCTCTCCAATCAAGCAGGACGGATGATTACCTGCTGGGTTAAAATACCGTAAAATAATTATCTCCCATGATGGATCACATTTAAATAGATCATTCAATATTTTTTCAATAAATATTTTGGATCTCGCATAAGGGTTTTTACCAAAACCAATTTTTGAATTTTCAGTTACAGGCATTAATTCATCTTCATCATAAACTGTTGCAGACGATGAGAAGATAATTTTTTTAATATTGTTACACTTCATAGCATTGAGAAGCTTGACCGTACCATCTAAATTATTATTATAATATTTTAATGGTTGATAAATTGATTCATTTACTGCTTTCAAACCAGCACAATGGATCACTGCATCAATCTTGTTTTTTTTGAAAAACAAATTAAGGAAATCATAATTTCTCACATCCTCATTGAAAAAATTAATTTTTTTTCCTGTTATTGTATGAATATTATTAGCGACTGTTTCTGAAGAATTGGATAAATTATCTATAATATAAACATCGAGGTTTTGTTTAATTAATTCTATTGAAATATGAGAACCAATATAACCTAGGCCACCAGTGATTAGGATTCTAGACATTGATTTAAACTTAAACCTTCTAAATCTTTTTTTGATAATGTATATTTATCCATATTTGGCCAAATTACACCGATTGTTGGATCGTCAAATTTTATACATCTTTCATTATCTACAGAGTAAAAATCAGTAGTTTTATAAATAACATCAGCATTATCTGATAGGACCAAAAACCCATGAGCGAAACCTTCAGGTATCCATAGTTGCTTATTGTTTTCTTTAGATAAAATCTCGCTTGTCCAATTTCCAAAAGTTGCGGATTCCTTTCTTAAATCAACTGCAACATCAAAAATTTGACCGTTAACAACTTTAATCAATTTTCCTTGTGCATGAGGTGCTTTCTGATAATGCAAACCTCTTAAGACACCTTTTTTTGAACTAGAATAATTGTCTTGAACAAACTTTATATTATTACCGATAATTTTATCGAACTGATTTTGATTGAATGTTTCTAAAAAAAAGCCTCTTTCATCAGAAAAAATTTGAGGTTCAATAACAAGTACATCGGGTATTGATAGGCGAGAAATTTTCATTCTTATTTAATAATTTTCATAAGATATTCACCATAACTACTAGAAATAAGTGGCTTAGCCAGTTCCTCTAAATCTTTTGAGGAAATCCATTTTTTTCTATACGCAATTTCTTCAGGGCATGCAATTTTTAAACCTTGTCTATTTTCAACTGTAGATATAAATTGTCCGGCTTCTAACAGACTTTCGTGTGTACCTGTATCTAACCAAGCGTACCCCCTACCCATCATTTCTATAAAAAGCTTATTTTTATCAAGATAAACCTGATTAAGATCTGTAATTTCTAATTCACCCCGAACAGAAGGCTTTAAATCTTTTGCATACTTTACTACCTCTGAGTCATAAAAATATAATCCCGTAATTGCAAAATTAGATTTTGGTTTTTTTGGTTTTTCAGAAATTTTTAGGATCTTATTATTATCAAGCTCTGCAATACCGTATCTTTCTGGATCATTTACATGGTAGCCAAAAATGGTAGCTCCATCAAATCTTGAATTTGCTGAGCTTAAAAGAGATTCAAAATTATGACCATAAAAAATATTATCGCCTAAAATTAAGGTAGATAAATTATCGCCAATAAAACTTTCACCTAATATAAAGGCTTGTGCAAGCCCATCGGGACTGGGCTGAGCGATATACTCTAATTTAATTCCCCATTGTGAACCATCATCTAAAAGATTTTTAAAAATTGGCAAATCCTTTGGGGTGCTAATTATTAAGATTTCTCTTATCTCAGCTAACATTAAAGTTGTTAAAGGATAATAAATCATTGGTTTATCATAAACAGGAAGAATTTGTTTTGATAAAATTTGCGTTACAGGGTAGAGACGCGTCCCAGTCCCTCCAGCCAAAATAATTCCTTTACGTGTCATAGATAAACCTATTAAAATATTCTTCCCAACTTGCGAAGTCTAACATAAAGGTTTTTTTAACCTTATTATTATTCAAAACACTTCTTTGAGGTCTTTTAACCTTTGTAGGATATTCATTGCTACTGATTGGAATTAGTTTTTTCATATCGTAATGAGGATCTATATTCTTAATAATATGTTTCGCAAAATCAAACCAAGAACAAAAATTATCAGGGACCAAATGATAAATACCTATATTATTACTAGATAAGTGCGGAATAATTTTTTTAATTTGATTTGCAATAAAACTTGCTGACGTCGGGACTCCAATCTGGTCATTAACAACACTTATTATGTTTGAATTTGAACAAAGTTGTTTCATAGTTAGAAAAAAATTTCTTCCTATATTCGAGTAAACCCAACTAGTTCGAAATATATAAAATTTACCTCCAATTTCTTGGATTTTTTCTTCGCCAGCAAGTTTTGATTTGCCATAGATACCTAAAGGTTTTGTTGCTTCTGATTCAGAATAACTATGGGTATTATTTCCATCAAAAACATAGTCAGTTGAAAAATGAATTAAAGGAATATTCAATTCCTTTGCCCGCTCTGCAATTACCCTGGGAGCATCACTATTAATCTTGAAAGCTAATTCGCTTTCATCCTCAGCCTGATCAACACTTGTATAGGCAGCAGGATTTATAATTAGATCTGGTAAATAATCATCAAGTATCTTTCTTATTTCTTCAATATTAGTAAAATCACAATCAGCTCTTGAAAGAGAAATTAATTCATTTTCAAATAAAGTTTTTTTTAAAGCGGAACCAACCTGCCCATTTACACCAGTAATCAAAATTTTCATGAATAATTTTTAGCTATCCATTTTCTGTACTCGCCAGACTGAATATTCTCAACCCATTCTTGGTTATTAATAAACCATTTTACTGTTTTAAGTATTCCTGACTCAAAACTTTCTTTTGGACTCCACCCTAATTCTGATGAAATTTTAGTAGAATCAATAGCATAACGCCGATCATGTCCAGGACGATCTTTAATAAAAGTTATTTGCTCTCTATAAGATTTTCTATCCATCCTAGGCTTTAATTTATCCAATATGTCACAAATAGTCTGAACAACTTCCAAATTTGTTCTTTCGATATTACCTCCAATATTATAGGTCTCACCAATAATCCCCCTATTAAGCACTGAGATAATGCCATTGCAGTGGTCATCTACATAAAGCCAGTCACGAATATTTTTTCCATCGCCATAAATGGGCAAATCTTTTCCCTTTAATGCATTTGATATACATAATGGAATTAGCTTTTCTGGAAAGTGATAAGGTCCATAGTTATTAGAGCAATTTGTAGTTAGTACTGGTAAGCCATAGGTATGATACCAAGCACGAACTAAATGATCTGATGATGCTTTTGAGGCACTATATGGACTGTTTGGCGCATATTGATTTGTCTCCTTAAAAGGAGATTCAGAATTTTCGAGAGAGCCATAAACTTCATCAGTTGATACATGTAAAAAACGAAATTTTTCACGATCAAGCTCATTCATTTCGTTTATGAAGTAACGCACCTCCTCCAACAGTCTAAATGTGCCAATAATATTTGTTTGAATAAAATCAGCCGGGCCATGAATTGATCTATCTACATGACTTTCAGCAGCAAAATTAACAATTGCCCTGGGTTGTTTTTTTTTTAAGAGGTTGCAAATAAAATCTGAATCGCCGATATCGCCTTTCACAAAATCATATTTGGAGTTAGCATTGATCGTTTTATGATTTTCCAGATTACCTGCATAAGTAAGTTTATCTAAAGCTATAATATTTTCTTCAAAATTATTAATCCAATTTATAATAAAATTTGAACCTATAAACCCAGCGGCACCTGTAACTAAAATTGTCATTATTTAAGATTCAAACCATTTTCAATAAGGTCACATAGAATATGACCAATCATAATATGCATTTCCTGAATTCTTGCTGTGGTATAAGACTCAATAACAACAGAGTAATCAACGCATTTTAATGCTTCGCCGCCGCCTTTGCCGAGAAATCCAATGGTTATCATTTCTTTATTATGGGCAACTTTAAATGCATTAATAACATTTTTACTTTTACCTGAGGTGGAAATACCAATCAATACATCCCCATGACGCCCAAGTGCTTCAACTTGTCTTGAAAAAATTTCTTCATATCCATAATCATTAACAATGCATGTCATTACGGCAGAATCAGCATTTAGCGCAATAGATTTTAACGGTTTTCGTTCACCAACAAATCTACCAATAAGTTCACCAGCCAAATGTTGAGAGTCGGAAGCGCTACCACCATTTCCACACCAAAAAATTGTTCCTTCATTACGCAAACATTCTATTAATACTTTAGAAATTGATTTGATAGATTTATCGAGATTCTTGACGGAATTCAATACATCCAAATGCTCTTTGATGTGTGATTCAATAATATTGCTCATAATAAAGATTATAGAATAAAAAAAACCGGCCATGGCCGGTTATTTTTGGAATAATTGTTAAGGGTTTTTATAACGACTCAATAATTCCTTAATTTTTAATTTCTCTTTTTTAAATCTTTTTAAAATGTCATCTGGGACATAATTCTTGTAGGCTTGATCAACAATTTTTTCAAGCTCCTGATGTCTAACTATTAAATCTTGATAAGTCATTTTTTCTCCTAGATAATTTACTAATAAAAAATCTCGAGCTTCATCTCCTTTCAATAGATTAATAGTATCTATTAATTTAAACTTTACTCTTAAAATAAAAAAAATTCAATTTAAAAAAATTATTTAATATATTTTTCAATAGCATAAAAAGCATAAAAATAAAGAGCTATAAAGGACTTAAAAAAATTATATTTATGATATTCCCTAAAAATAAACCATGCACTTGCAATCATCTTAAATTTGCTTTTTGACACATTTGATTCACCAACAGAATAAAACATTAAATTCTTATTAATAGCTATTATTTTTGGATTTTCTTTTATTATATCAATCCAATAAATCCAGTCCTCAGGCCAATATTTGCTATTAAATTTATAAATTCCTAATTTTTCTGCATCATAGGAAGCTGTTGAAAAGGGTACAAAATTTGTGCAACAAATTTTTTTATAGCCTGCAAAAGTATCTACCTCTATAAATTTATAACTATCTTTTTTTTCATAATATCTAGAATAGGAGGAATATATTAATTCATATCCATTCTTAAACTTTTCAAAATAAAGTTTTAATTTTTCTGTAGGCCACCAATCATCACAATCGAGAAAACATAAATATTGACCTGTAATATGTTCAAGAGCTTTATTTCTAGTTTTTGCAACACCAAGATTTTTAGAGTTTTGAAAAACTTTAATCCTTTTATCTTTTTTTGCATATTCACTTAAAATATTTATTGAGTTATCAATTGATGCATCATCTACAATCAGCACCTCAAAATTTTGATATGTCTGATTAAGAATGGAGTCCATCGTTCGTGATATAAACTCAGAGCTATTATAGTTAGCAATAATAATGCTAAATTTATTTTTTTCTAATTTAAAAACCATAACCTTAAAAACCTTTAAATTTAAAAAATAAATACCCTAAGAAAATAATTATTAATGCATAAATAAAAGATAATTTTGGGTTTACAAGGAAAGACTTAATAGTCCCCATGTAGTAAATAAATATTAATATAAATGCACTGATAAGCGCGATAATCTCTAAAGAACTATGCATGAAAACATTATATAATACAGTTTTTTTAAATTAGTTTTGGGGTTTAAATGAAAGCATTAGTCAAAAGGCATGCAAAAGAAGGTATTTGGCTGGAAGACATGCCAGAGCCAGAGGTTGGTAATAATGATGTCTTGGTAAAAATCCATAAAACAGCAATATGTGGAACAGATATTCATATTTATAACTGGGACGAATGGGCTCAAAAAACCATACCCGTTCCAATGATTACGGGCCATGAATACGCAGGTGAAATTGCGACAATAGGATCTAATGTTACCGATCTTAAAGTCGGCGATATTGTTTCAGGTGAAGGTCATATCGTTTGTGGAAGATGTCGAAACTGTCTCGCTGGAACATTACATTTATGCCCAAATACTATTGGAGTAGGCGTTAATCGTACTGGTGCTTTTGCTGAGTATCTATCCGTACCTGCAAAAAATATATTTCGTCCTAGCCGCCCTATTTCAACTGACTTATTGGCAATTTTTGACCCTTATGGGAATGCAGTTCACACCGCTCTATCATTTAATATGGTGGGTGAGGATGTTTTAATTACCGGGGCAGGGCCTATTGGCATGATGGCAGCGATGGTAGCGGATCACGCGGGTGCACGTAACATTGTGATTACCGACCTCAATGAATTTAGGCTTAATATGATCAAAGAAATAATCCCCCGAGTTGTGACCATTAATGTTGCTAAACAAACCATCGATAAAGACCTGATGC